>NZ_JAUBOZ010000015.1:14224-103316 GCF_036700475.1 Microcoleus sp. T2B6
TTTTCTTGTGGAACGGGCCGGAGAGCCCGTTAGGAACAGGCTTTTCGGCCTGTTCCACAAAACTTAATTTTCTTGTGGAACGGGCCGGAGAGCCCGTTAGGAACAGGCTTTTCGGCCTGTTCCACAAAACTTAATTTTCTTGTGAAACGGCTTTCCGGCCTGTTCCACAAAACTTAATTTTCTTGTGGAACGGGCCGGAGAGCCCGTTCATAAAGGAATTATTTTTAACTTAAACCCAAGACGGCAGCCACATCCGAATTTTCCATTCCATTTGCGACAAAGGCAGTCCCAAATAGATAGGCATCCAGAAAATAAAAGCACCCAAAACCAGAAAAATAATTGTTACCCCCATCCCTCGGAGTCGAGTTTGAGGGCTGTGCAGCCACCTGTCAACCCACCAAGCAAGTGCTAAGCCTGAAAACACAGAACAGCCCATATAATGGTACAAAAATATGCAGCGAGTCACCTTCACCCAAGGCAGCAAATTAGCAGCCCAATTAACTATTAAATATAACGCCAGCCACATTTCAGCAGTCGGCGGAAACAAAATCGGCCACTGCTGTTCTATCGTGTCAACAGAAGCCTCGCTGCGCGTTTGCAGCCACACCAAAATCCGGTGAACTAAAACTCCTATTACTAGCAGTAAAGCTAAGGTTGATAGCCACCAAAGGAAGGGATTTCCCATCGCGTGAACGTCAAAAATTGCCTGATTTGCACCTTCAGGTAAAGGCGGCAAAACCGGATCTGGTTGGGCATTGCTGCTAGCAGTTTTGTAGAAGTAAACTATGGGGCGTAGCATCAAAGGCCAACTGTACCACGTGGAACAGTAAGGATGTACATCTGGGCCACTTTTAATCCGCTGGTGATAAGTCAAAATTTCCGTTTGCATCTGCCAGAAATTGGGAGTTGGATTAAAGTGCAGGTGAGGAATCCAAGAGATGCTGTAAACTAGAATAGGAATAATAGCTAGACTCAAGCCGAGTTCTATAAAATTGAGTTGAGTCAGTTTTTGTACTGGACTTTCGGCAGGAATTAGAGGTGAATCTCCCTCGCGGCTTTGTTCTTCATTTCCTCTGTTACCCTGGATGAAACGAACTGCCCAAGCACAGATTAAAATTAGATAAGTACCGAAAAGAAACCACAATCCGTTCCATTTGATAGCCGCAGATGCGCCGAAGCCTATCCCGGCTAGTACCAGCCAAAGCCAGCGCTTTTTGCCTTCTGCTTCTACGGATTTTAAAATAAATAACTGACCTAAAATCCCAAATAAAACCAGATAAATGTTGTTCAGCGCGTAGCGAGACTCAACTAAAAACAAACCGTCGCAGGCAATCAATAAAGCAGCAAGAAAAGCAAAGGTGCGGCGCCTAACTAGCTGATAAGCTAGGGCTCCCACAACTAGGGGAATAAAGGAACCTGTGAGAGCATTCAGCCAGCGGTAATCCCAAGGAGAAAGCAGGGAGCCAGCCATACTGTTGACGGCTGTTTTTCCGAAGGGAAGGTGAGTGCCGATCCAAATGCCGATCGCAATTATGTACTGGCTCAGAGGCGGGTGAGCGTTGAAAAACGGAGTTTTGGTGAGATAATCGTTGGCAAATTTAGCGTAATAAACCTCGTCAAATACTAAAGTGTTAAATCGCTCTAGTTCCCAAAAGCGTAGACTTAAGGAAAAGAGGAAGACACCGAGCATTGCTAGGGAGAAAATAACATTCGATTGGTTAAATTGTTTCTTCTTGATTTTCATAAAACAGCAGCAAATAATAGATACTAAATTTGAGGGCGATCGCTAATTTTAAATTTCTGAGTTGAGAGTAACGTAAAATAGGACTTGTGCAGAAACCGAATTTTTCATGAGGAACCGGGTTTTTTGGAAAAACCCAGTTTCTTAAACCCGGTTTCTAATAATGCTTGGAGAGTGCAGCGAGAAGCAGTAGCCACTATTGTTTCACCAACTGCTCCCCATCTAATTAGCAAGCCGGAAGGAAAAGCGGGCATCACAAGGTGCGATAGATTATGATAGCAGCTAATCATGTCTTTTTTGAGCGAGTGCTTATGAATCCCATACTTTCGATTGGGGGGCGTTGGGGGTTAGCTGTAGGTGCGACTATCCTGATGGGCTCTGCCGCCGCGCCAAATCCCCAGACATTTGAAAGTTTTGCTGATTTCTGTACCAACAAAGAGAATTTGACCCCTGAAGCCAGACATACGGTGGAGGTGTTGCTATCAAAAGCAAAAACACAAGAGTGCGATCGCGCTCAAACAGCACTGACTAATCTCACAGAACTTTCCCTAATTCGCAATCAAATAGTCGATATCAAACCATTATCAAAATTCACCAATCTGAGAGAGCTCAACCTCAGTAGAAATCAAATAACAGATGTGCAACCCTTATCGGGACTGACTAATCTGAGATATCTCACCCTCACTTCCAATCAAATCTCTGACGTGAAACCATTATCTGGACTGACTAATCTCACACTACTTTACCTAGCTGACAATCAAATAGTCGATATCAAACCATTATCAAAATTCACCAATCTGAGAAAGCTCAACCTCAGTAGAAATCAAATAACAGATGTGCAACCCTTATCGGGACTGACAAATCTGAGATCCCTCGTCCTCAATTTCAATCAAATCTCAGACGTGAAACCATTATCGGGACTGACTAATCTGACAGAGCTTTTCCTCGAAGCTAATCAAATCGTAGATGTAAAACCTTTAGCGGGATTGACTAATCTAACAGGGCTGTCCCTCGCATCTAATCAAATTGTAGATGTGACACCTTTATCGACAATGACGGAGTTGAATTTTCTTTATTTGAGTGGCAATAAAATTGCAGATGTGAAACCATTATCGGGATTGACAAATCTGATAGTGCTTTTCCTAGCATCAAATCAAATCGCAGATGTCAAACCTTTAGCGGGATTGACAAATCTGCCCACCCTAGACCTCAGTAGAAATCAAATCGCAGATGCCACACCTTTAGCGGGATTGACAAATCTAACTAACCTAGACCTCAGTAGAAATCAAATCGCAGATATCAAACCTTTAGCGGGATTGGTATATCTGACCACCCTCGATGTCAGTAGAAATCAAATCCCGGATGGAGAAGCCGATCGATTAATTCAGAAAAACCAACAACTATTAAATCAAAAAACAGATGAAGCCGAGCGATTGCTTCAGGAAGCTAAGCGACTATTGGCTCAGGAAACAGCAGCATCTTACCAGGATGCCTTGCAAAAGTTTGATGCAGCGCGTTCGCTTTATCGAATGCTTAGAAATTGGGAGGACGAAGCTTACACGCTGAATCAAATCGGCTTCATTATTAATAGATTAGGAGACAGACAGCAAGCCCTGAACTACTACAAGCAAGCTCTTTCTTGGCATCAGACTATACGCGATCGCCCTGTGCAAGCCCTCATCCTCAACAACATTGGGGCCGTCTACTATGCTTTGGGAGAGAAACAGCAAGCCATCGACTACTATAACCAAGTCCTTTCCTTAATTCGGGAAATGGGCGATCGCCCTGAAGCAAGTATCAACCTCAGCAACATCTCGAACCTACCCGCAAACAGCGATAGATCTTTGGTCAATCGCACTGCGGAAGCCACCACACTCAACAACATCGGCTTAGCCTACAACGATTTGGGAGAAAAACAGAAAGCAAAAGAGTATCTTAACCAAGCCCTTCCCTTATTCCGGGCTATGGGCGATCGGACTAAGGAAGCCACTATCCTCAACAATATTGGCATAGTCTACTATGATTTGGGAGAAAAACAAACAGCCCTCGACTACTACAAACAAGCCCTCGATTTGAGACAAAAAGCGGGCGATAGGCGTGGAGAAGCCAACAGCCTCAACAATGTAGGTAATACTTACTCAGAATTGGGAAAACTGGAGAAAGCAGAAGAATATTTCAACCAAGCCCTGCCGCTGTTTCGCACTGTGGGCGATCGTCCTGGGGAAGCCCTCACCCTCTACAATAGGGCTATTCTCAAAGGCGATCGAGGCAATTTAATCGCAGCCCTCACTGACATTGAAACCTCCATCAAAATCATCGAAAACCTCCGCACCAAAATTACCAACCACGAACTCCGCATCTCATACTTTGCCACGGTACAACACTATTACCAGTTATACATTGACCTGTTAATGGAACTGCACAAAACCAATCCCAACTCTGGTTACGATCGCAAAGCCTTAGAAGCCAGCGAAAGTTCCCGCGCCCGCAGCCTCCTCGAACTTCTTCAAGAAGCAAACGCCGATATTCGCCAAGGTGTCGCCCCGGAATTATTGCAGCAAGAACGCAATTTACAACAGCAACTCGAGGCCTTAGAAACACGCCGAATCGAAACTCTAAGCCGCCCCAATCATACCCCCGCAGAAAAAGTAGAATTAGACCAAAAACGGCAAACTTTACTAGGACAATATCAGGACATTCAAGCCCAAATCCGCTCCACCAGTCCCCGGTACGCCACCCTCACCCAACCGCAACCTCTAACGCTGGCACAGATTCAACAACAAATCCTCGATGACAATACCATTTTACTCCAGTATTCTTTAGGGAAACATCGTAGCTATCTCTGGGCTGTGACTAAAACCAGTATCACCAGTTATGAATTGCCCAAACAGGTTGACATCGAAAAAGCCGCCCGCAATTTCCGCAATGCTGTGACTAACCCGCGCTACCGAAACATTCCCGATCGAGTTGCTGAAGCTAACAACACGCTTAGTCAAATTATTTTACAGCCCGTAGCAGCACAACTCGCTCAAAAGCGCCTGCTGATTGTTGGCGATGGCATTCTCAATTACCTCCCCTTTGCCGCCCTCTCGCTCCCCGAAACACCCGGTGAAAATGGCAATCCGCCTTTAATAGTAGACCATGAAATTGTGCTTCTGCCTTCAGCTTCCACCTTGGGAATATTAAGACAAAACTACAATGACAGACAACCTCCAACTCGGACTTTAGCAATGCTCGCCGATCCAGTTTTTAGCGGTGACGATGAACGAGTCAGAACCCAGTCTAATAGCGCCAATCCCCAAGCAATAGAATCAGTCAACCTCGGTTTAAGCCGGTCTAGCCGCGCCAATAACATACAGTTGAGCCGTTTAAAATTTACACGCCAAGAAGCTCAAATTATTGAAGCGTTAGTACCAGCTAATTCTCGCACCGCATCTTTGGATTTTGCAGCCAGCCGCGCCGCAGCAACCAGTCAGAACTTAAGCCAATATAAAATCATTCATTTTGCCACTCACGGTTTAGCGAATAGCACTAACCCGGAACTATCGGGAATCATCTTGTCACTGGTAGATGAAAAGGGCAATCCATTAAACGGATTCCTGCGACTTACTGATATTTTCAATCTCAAATTAGCAGCAGATTTAGTAGTGTTAAGTGCCTGTCAAACCGGAATGGGGCAGAACATCCAAGGCGAGGGCATGGTAGGATTAACACGGGGATTTATGTATGCAGGGGCTCAGCGAGTGGTGGTGAGCTTGTGGAATGTGGACGATGAAGGAACGGCTACGTTAATGTCGAGTTTCTATCAGGGAATGCTGCAAAAAGGGTTAACGCCAGCGGCAGCATTGAGGGCGGCGCAACTGGAAATGTTGAAGCAGGAAGAGTGGCGTTCTCCTTATTATTGGGCAGCTTTTAACCTTCAGGGGGAATGGCGATAAATTTTAGGAAAAACAGTTAGGATATCAAGTTTGATTAATTGCTGATAAATCTTATATGGTAATAGTCGAGCAAATTTTTGCGATGTGGCAGAAGGCTTTTTGTGATTTTTTTTGTACGCTGCTACTGCCATTCTATCCATTGCCTCACAATATTTTCTAGTTCCCCAGCAAACGAATCAGTTGCATAAAGATCAAAGTTATTAATCATCTCGCTTTTTTCTAAGGGAGACTCAGCTTGAAATATAGATTCATCTAAGTTAAAAAGCGATAATTGGCGAGACTCGTCATCCGATGGATTCTGGTGTACGGATGTTTGCTGGCTGACAAAATCGCCCATCCGTTCGCAACCCTTAGCAAAACGGCGCAAAGTAGTTGCGATCGCCTCAGAACTATTATCAATTCCTATCCATCTCCTCCCAAACTCCGAAGCAACACTCAAAGTCGTACCCGAACCGGCAAAGCAATCGAGCACTAAATCATCAGGATTTGATGAAGCTCGAATAATTCTACTAACTAGATCACGGTTTTTCTCAGTTGGATAACCTGTAATTTTAATATTCTGATTGTGAGCATCGCGAAACTCTAGCCAAATATCTTGTACGGGAATCCCGCTACTGCTATCCAAATATATCTTGCGACGGGGATTTCCTGTTGCAGACCAATATATTTCCCCTCTAGCATCCATTTCATCTAGTGTTTGAGGTGGAAATTGCCAATGCTTTCCCGGTGGCGGATTCATCCCTCGCCAAGACTTTCCAGTTTCGCCATTTCGCACTCCAGGCGCATGAATCGGAACCTTTTTATATCGCCGTCCAGTTTCCTTTTCAATGTATTCATATTCTTTGTTGGCGCGCTTATCTGTCCATTCTTCAACAGGACGATTCCAGACATAAGTATCTGATTTACTATAAAACAGGATAAAATCTGAAACATTGCCGTAAGTCTTTTTTGTGTAGTTCTTTGGATTACATTTTTTGCGAGTAATCCAATTTCTAAAATTGCGTTGACCAAAAATTTCATCCATAATCACCTTGATATAAAAAGCCATTTTATCATCAAGATGGACATATATTGAGCCGTCATCAGCTAATAACTCTCGCAAGAGTATCAACCTCTGACGAATAAATTCAATATAGCTGTTCCCTCCTAATAAGTCAGAATAAGCCTCAGTCTGAGAACGTGATTGAAACACACTTTTAGTTGCAAAAGGCGGATCTATATAAATTAATCTTACTTTACCTTTTACTGAACTATCTTTAAGTAAAGATGCTAAAATTGGTAAATTATCTCCATAGTAAAGACGGTTCTCATTTGCCAGACATAGCTGTTCATTGCTAGACCACAGTTTTACACATTCAGCTTGATGAGTGTCTAAAACTTCACTTGCAGGCACTTTTCCTGGATATGAAAAGCACGCATCCAAGCTATTGTTTAATGAGCTTTCACTAAAATTAGATGCAGCTTCACCCTGCGATTGTTTTTTTGAAATACCCGTAGCCATTGTCACTCCTATTTTCAAGAACGCAGCCATTCCACTGTAATCCGATCTGGAACCATACGCAGTGTCAATACCATAATCTTATCTTGCCAGCTATTTTCAATATTTGCGTAGTCCTCCCACATCGACCCGAGTAAGAGACCAGGCCCATCATTCAGGAAAATTACTTTAGTTCTTAAGTTATGATTTTGTGTATAACTGAGGATTTCATCAGCGCAGCTACGATAACCACCTGTTCGGTCGTCTTCTTGGGCACCGCCTCTATCTGAATCATATCTTGCCAATCCTATTGCTAGCAAGTCATTTTCATTAATATCGTAAATCACAAAATCAACAGGACGTTTCGGGTTGGGATAGTGGGCGAAGACATTTCCCATCAGGATATCTTTTCCAGCTCGCTCTGGCCCTCTGATTGCCAAGTAGGGAAAGTGTAAGCGGAATAAGGAGAAAAATCTTTCAGTTAAGTCGTATCCCTTTTTTCCGCGACTTTTGTATTCCCACAATAGAGCCGACATTGCCTCATCGGGAATTGGACGAGTCATATAAGCAGCTTGAACTTCTTGAACAGACCTAAAACGTGCTCCGAACTGATTGCAAATTTCCGTTGCCTTTTTTTTCCTTCTGAGCATTTCCACGGGAAGCTCAGGGCTGACATACTTGCGAAACACCCTAAAAAGTTGAACTCGCATCCATGTGCTGGGAACCTCTGAAATCTGTATAAATAGACGCACTGATGATTCAGAAGTCCTGAGTAATTGCCCAAACATTACTAGAACAGGTTCGTAAAGTTGGCAAGCCTCCTGCAATATATCGGGATAGTATTCTCCGGCAGTCAAGGTGATCCAGTTGTGTCCATCTGCTTTGTAGTCTGCAAAAGAGTTGCGTCTTCCCGAACTCATATCACTCATTCCTCATCTCACAATTAACTCCTGCATAAAGTTCCTTAATTTAATTTGAAACCCGATCGCACGCCGCCCCTGAAAACTAATCTAACATCATACCAAAAAAAAGCGGTTCTGCTTGCTGCAGAACCGCCGTCACAGAGGATGAAAAATCAAAACTTAACGCACAGCGCCCTGTACTGAAGGTGATTCAATTGTTTTCATGAAGTACAGCTTCACTAATTGCCAGCCGTTCGACAGATACAAAGGCAATTTTTGGAAAAACTGCAAGAATTTCGGAGTATTAGAAGCAACAATTGCTGTCAATTTCTGATTGTTCTTGAGGCAAACATCCAGGCGTTCATAAAATTCTGGATTGTTCACGTCCAGCATGACAGGGAATACGCGGCCTGCTGTTTCGTTGGTCTTTTTAATCACTTCGATGTCGTATTCGCGAGCATCGAGTCCGAGCGATCGATAAAAACCGGCGCGCTGGATATCATTGAGATACATTGTCGCGAACACTGACAGCAAGAAGAAACGGCACCAAAGCTTAGCGCGCCAATCATTCAACATCTGAGGCTGAGCTCTCATCACCGCATCGAAGAAATCTCCGTGGCGGTTTTCATCCTGGCACCAATTTTCAAAGAATCGGAAAATCGGATAAATCTGGTCTTCAGGATGGGCTTTTAAGTGCTGATAAATCGTGATGTAGCGCCAATAACCGATTTTTTCCGACAAGTAAGTCGCGTAGAAAATAAACTTCGGCTTAAAGAATGTGTAACTGCGGCTCTTTGTCAAGAAACCCAAATCCAGGGACAAATTAAAGTCGGACAGCGCTTTGTTGAGGAATCCGGCGTGCCGCGCTTCGTCCCGCGACATCAGGTTGAAACCCTCGGCGAGCACTGGATTTTTGTCTTTGAGCCTGCGTCCCAATTCTTTGTAAAGCAAGAACCCAGAAAACTCAGCGGTGCATGAACGTTCTAGAAACTCAATGAACAACTGGCGTTTTTCGCCGTCAATGTGATCCCAAGATTGAGCGAACTCCTCATCCCGCACGAAGTGGTTTTTGTTGTAGTCAACGCGGAACTCTTGGATAATTGCTTCTAGTTCGGCTTCATTTACCGAGATGTCCATTTTGGCCATCTCGTCAAAGTCGGTTGTGTAAAATCTCGGCGTGAGAATAGTTTCTTTGGCTGGGGCTTTCACTCCCGGCCGCAGTTCTTCAAAAGTGGGTTTTTTGAGGGAATCTACCATATTTTTATTGGATTTCTGCTTATAACTACTCGCTTGTTTCCATTGTCGGGTACTGCGGGCGATCGCGCTCGTGTATGTCCGGCCAGCGCTGGCGGCGCGCTTGGTTTGGCGCTCCGTGTGGAATCCAGGTCTAAGCTGCTGTAATTTCCACGCCCTCCAGTTTACCAAGCTCTCGCCCGCGCAAATATGTTGCTGGCGTTAAGAATTGCTACGCAAAATTACTCACTGGGCATGGGCATGGGGCATGGGGCATGGGGCCTGGGGCATGGGGCCTGGGGCATGGGGCATGGGGCATGGGGCATGGGGCATGGGGCATGGGGCATGGGCATGGGGCATGGGGAATTGGGGAATTGGTAGTAAATAACCAATAACTTCGGACAATACACAAATATCTGCTGGTGTCAAGCTGTTTAAACACGAGATAGAAAGTACAAAATGTATAGAGGGACTCCAATTCTTAGAATAATCAGGCAGGACGGTCAGAAAATGAGCAATTTAGGTGTTAGTTACCTTTTATGGGCAGCTTGTTTTTTCGGCCCATTCGGACTCCACCGCCTCTACAACGGCAAGATTGGTACGGGTTTGCTGTGGCTGTTTACCTTTGGTTTGTTTGGGTTTGGGCAATTGTTTGATTTGCTGTTGCTGCCGAACATGGTGGACGAACACAATGCCAGTCTCAGGGGCAAACTCGGCGTATCTCGCGAAGGTATACCGCTATATCCAGTCAGCGGGGCGATCGCCGCGACATACCCCAAGCCAACTCCAGACCAGTTAGGGGTTAAACTCCTGAAGGCAGCTTATACCAAGAACGGAAGATTATCTGTCACCCAAGGGGTGATGGCAACCGGCGCTACTTTTGCCGAAGTGGAAGAGGCTTTCACGGCACTGCTCAAAACGGGTTATGTGAGTATCGAGAACGATGCCGTCACTGGCGTCGTGATCTACCACTTTCACGAACTTTAGCTGCTGCGGGTGCGTTACCTAGGGGATTTTGTCTATTTTTCCATAAGCTAATGGCTGACGCACCCTACTACTTGATATGGCTGGCCCAGCATTTGTTGCCGTTTTTCGAGTAAGCATTGCCGACAAAATCGGCTAGAATGTTTGTTTGTCTATATAAGCAGAAAGTATTTAGCGTCATGGCAGTCCCTAAGAAGAAAACCTCCAAATCCAAGAAGAATATGCGTAAGGCCACATGGAAGCGCAAAGCTGTAGTGGCAGCTCAGAAAGCTCTGTCTCTGGGCAAATCTGTTCTGACTGGGCGTTCCAACAGCTTCGTGTATCCCGGCAATGAAGAAGAGGAGGAAGAATAGAAACGGCATACCGGGCATAGGGCGAACCCGATGCCCGATCGATCAATCCTTTTTTGCTTTTGGTAAAATCAGCATGGCATCGCCAAAGGAATAAAAGCGGTACTGATGCTCGATCGCTTGTCGGTACAAATCCAACAGCCGAGGCCTTCCTATCATGGCACTTACCATCATCATCAAAGTAGAGCGGGGCAAGTGAAAATTGGTAATCATCCCCTCTACAACCCGCCACTTGTAACCAGGGTAGATAAACAAATTAGTCGCGCCGCAAAAAGGTTGCAAGGAAAAATCGCCACTCGCGGCGGCGGCTCCCTCTAAAGCTCGCACTGCTGTGGTACCCACCGCAATGATCCGCCCGCCTCTGGCTTGAGTTTCCCGGATTTTCTCGACGGTGGCGGCGGGTACTTCCACCCATTCGCCGTGCATTTTGTGAGCCGTCACGTCTGTCACCTCCACCGGGCGAAACGTCCCTACTCCGACGTGTAAGGTGACAAAAGTTTTTTCGATTCCCCGCTGTTCCAAGCGGCTGAACAATTCTTCGGTGAAGTGCAGGCCTGCTGTGGGGGCAGCCACCGCCCCAAGCCGATCGGCATAAACAGTTTGGTACTGTTCGGCTGAAGCTTGGGAATTTTCGATGTAGGGCGGCAGGGGTACGTGGCCGTATTCGTCCAAAAACTTCACCAGATTCTCATCTGTGGAGATGTCAAACTCCAACAGCCGTCCCCCTGTTGCGTCGTCCCTCTCTATAACTGTTGCAGTCAATCGACGACGATGGGGGGGCATCGTGGCATCGGGAAGGCAACAGCAAGGAGTTGTGGTCGAGTCCTCACAGGCAGGGGCGATGGGATCAAACTCAATTTTTGAACCCAACTTTAAGCGTTTCCCCGGTTTAACCAAAGCCAGCCAACAGTTGTGCTGCCGTTCTTCCATCAACAATATCTCCACAGCCGGGCCGTTGGGTTTGTGCCCGTAGAGCCTCGCTGGCAGCACGCGGGTGTTGTTCAGTACCAGCAAGTCGCCCGGTTGCAGCAAATCGGGTAAATCCCTAAAAATCCGGTGTTGGTGGCTGCTGGGAGAATCTACAGCCAGCAAGCGAGAACTGTCCCTCGGCACTACGGGATTTTGGGCAATGCGCGAGGGCGGAAGTTCGTAGTCGTAGCCGTCCAAAGACCAGTCCATCTCTGTCATCGGGTGAATTCCTGTGCGATCGATCTGTCAACTGGGTAACAAATTGGGTAAAAACCCCCATTCAAAGTCGGGTGCTTTTCCCCTTGTGGTGGCGGGTAGAGTCCGCGACGATAGAGGTATAGCATCAGCTTTGCTCATAAGGCTCATAAGGATCGTTATGGAATACCTCTACTACATCGCCAATACTAGCCTTACTCTGAGAGTCGTGGATTACCTACGCACGGCTCATCATCTTCCCTTGCAATTTATCACTGTTATTCACCAAATTGACGGCTGGGTGGTAAAGGTGAAAATGAGCCAATACTTAACTCCCGAAATGCACGGGGATTTTCGGGCTTTTATGAACGAACTCGGGATTCCTTACGATCCTGAAATTCGCTTGCAAATGGCGCTTTGGAGTTTGGAAACCGGACAGTCCCCACTGAGCGTGATGCGCCGCTACCAGGTGGCCGTGGTTTGTCACGGCAGCCCTGATCGTAAGGAAATTGAAGCCTTTCGCCAGCAGTTTGTCAAGGGTCTGGGATATTGCCCGGAAACTCTCGCCTAGATTGCTACGCATATAAATTAACTCTTATAGCCTTTCTCAGTAACATGAGGTGCTCTGGCGGGCATAGGGCATAGGGCATAGGGCATAGGGCATAGGGCATAGGGCATAGGGCATAGGGCATAGGGCATAGGACAAAGCCCCCATACCTCACAACGCTTGAGAATCGCTATATGACAGAACAGGAGAGGGAGAGAAGGGGGAAGCGGGAGAAGATTTAACGCTTTTTTCAGCTCCGTTAAAGCTCAAGAGAGAAATGCGCGACAGCCTAGGCAAGTTAACAATTAGTTAACAATTAAAAATTACCTAGTGGCCTTGCTTTGAGATTTTACCCTCTAAATTTTAATTATATACTTTTAAATGCTAAAAGCCGAGCGAATGTATTCTTGCAGGGTGAGTCGGTAGTTTCCTGCAACGGCGGATTGAGAGTTCGCTGCAGTTAATGGTGGTAATATTCGCTTAGTGTTTTGTTGTGAAGGTTCGCACCTGACTAAGGCGACATCAAAGCGACAAGAATTATTTGCTAAATCTGGGTGAGTGCTTAAAAATATTTCGGCTGTCTGCCACAGCTTGGCTTGTTTTGTTGTGCTAACAGCTAGCATTCCACCCGCATCCCAATTTCCCCGGCGGCGAGTTTTTACCTCTACAAATGCTAATGTTGGGGAGTGGTGATTGGGAAGAACTTGGTTTTTTGCGCTTTCTTCATCTCTTCCGAGTGCGATGATGTCAATCTCTCCCCAGCGACAGTGCCACTGCCGGTGCAGGATTTCCCAACCTTGCTGCTGCAACCACTCGGCGACTAAGTTTTCTCCCAATGTGCCGATATCCCTAGAGTTTGGGGATTGGGGGCAATTGGAGTCAGCGGTGGCTAACGGGCGATTCCCTACGGGATAGCTACGCTTGACGCTCTTTCTGGTAGAATCCAATTCTGAACTGTCACGACTGCCCATTAGCTTGAACTTGTATGATGATTTCTCGAATTCGCCAACATATTTATACTTTCTTGCTGAGTTTTGTTATTTTAGCAGTAATTGCCGCTGGGGCGATCGGCATTAATCCCGCACCTGCTTTGGCTTTGGATCACGACAAAGAAATCCTAGTCGGCGCTGATTTTAGTGGACAAGTTCTGACTGACGACAGTTTTAATAAAGCTAATCTTCGCAACAGCAATTTTACTAAGGCAGATTTGCGGGGTGTCAGCTTTTTTGCGGCCAATATGGAAGAGGCAAATTTTGAAGGCGCTAATTTCACGGGTGCTACTTTAGATTTAGCTCGCATGATGAAAGCAAATTTAACTAATGCTATCCTTGAGGGTGCTTTCGCTTACAATACCAGGCTGGAAGGAGCTATTATTGACGGTGCTGATTTTACAGAGACACTTCTGCGAGACGATATGATAGAAAAACTTTGTAAAGTGGCAAAAGGTACTAATCCCGTGACGGGTAGAGATACTCGCGAAACTCTTTTTTGCGATTATTAAAAGGCTAATTAAACAAAACTTACCCCGCGTGCGGGGTAAGTTCCATGTAAACTCTCTGGCAGTAGGGCGATCGGGATTGAGCCACGGCCCGATACATGACTGCAATATCAGCGGAACCCCCAGCAAATCGAAGATTTTCTGCTGTAAACGAGTCGGCGTCAGGTCGAAACTAACTGCAACACCCGCTAGTTTAGGCTGCATTCGAGTTTAAAATATTGAATTTTATTACTTTAGTCAACCTCTTGACGGTTAACTAACGGAATTTAGTTCCATTGCTAATGAATTAGGCTACTCAATGACTACAGAATTAAATAGTGGTTCTCAAAGATCGCCAAACACTCTCCATGCTTGGGGTATAGCAGTGTTGCTCCTTGTCACCCTAATCTGGGGTACAAGCTATCCGGTTATCAAGGGAGCTCTCAGCAGTCTTTCTCCTTCTGCAATATTTGCAACCCGCTACGTAATAGCAGCGTTGCCGTTTACCCCCTATTTGCGCTTCCTGAATTTTTCCCTGCTACGGGATGGAGTCTTCTTATCACTCATACTGTTTCCTGCATCAGTCCTCCAAACCCTTGCCCTTGAGACGACTTCTGCCGATCGTGCTGCATTCATTGCCAGTTTCAACGTCATCCTAGTTCCTCTGCTAGGGCAACTGCTAGGTAGGCAGGTGTTCCTAAAAACTTTCCTCGCCGCAGGACTTGCCATCTTTGGCATTGGAGTGATGTGTTGGGAGAGTGAACAGCTAGTGCTCGGCGATCTGTTGATGTTGGGCATGGCTTTTCTCTACTCGATCTACATTCTTAAGCTTGAGTCCACCACGTTGCGCCACCCCATTTTGCCACTCGCTGCGATCCAGCTTTGGGTGATAACAATATTTTCTTTAATTTGGGCCGCTCCCGATCTGCTTGCACAACAGGAGGCAATTGGCGCGAATCTTGGTATTCTTTTATATATTGGCTTATTTGATACTGCTGCTACGATTGTGCTTCAAGTATTAGCTCAACGATGGGTTAAGGCTGAGGACACGGCGCTCATGTATACTTTCGAGCCGATTTCCGCAGCGATTTTCTCGTTTCTACTACTGGGAGAGAAACTGGGAGTACGCGGTCTGATTGGCGCAGCTCTTGTAGTGGTGGCAATGGTTTTTGGTGAAAGCAAATCTCAGGGCACTGAGCAGAATGGCGAAATACAGGTTAACGAGTCGATTGTTGCAGCGCTGCCAGATTCGGATACTGAGCCCATTAACCCTCCAGCGTCGCTTCCGAGTAACCTCGTGGAAGTAGAATTAGATTTGTAATTGGTATTAAGAGTGAGGAAAATGGGTTTCGATATTTTCATCCAGCAAACAGAGAAAGGTAGAGGCGTTTTTGCCAGCCGAGACTTCTGTAAAGGTGAGACTGTGGTGGTTGGACGCCGAGTCGATATCTTGCCCGAAAGAACTACTCACACCTTTCAGATGGACTTTGACCTGCATATAGAATCAGATGAACCGGGATCAGTGATCAATCATTCTTGTAGCGCAAACACAGGGGTTCGGAATAATCAATTCGGAGCCTACGATTTCGTGGCATTGGTTGATATTCCTTCTGGAAGCGAGATTACCTGGGATTACTCTTCAACAGAGTACAGTTTCATTGACATTCCCAAATGTTGTTGTGGCTCCACCGAATGTCGATCCAAGCTCCTTGGATATAAATTTCTCCCTGACGAAATCAGGAAAAAGTATGGTGAGTTTATCGCCGATTACCTCAAGGTAACGGCACCTGAAACGGAACTTCCCCCGCGTACTCTTAAAGTTCCTAGTATTGCCCCCGTCAGTAAGGCGATCGGGCTTTAGCCCCCGCCGGATACATGACTAGAATGTCAGCGGAACCGCCAGCAAATCGAAGGCTTTCTGCTGTAAAGGAGTTGGCATCGTCAGGTCGAAACTAACTGAAACACCCGCTAGTTTAGGCTGCACTCGATTTTTAGCATCGTCGATAAATTAGTCACTAAGGTCCGAAAACTTTGAACGGGAAACTTCTCCAAAGTAAGCTTTGTTGAAGCTTTCCATTTCGCCGGAGTAGCAAACTAAACCTGGACAACCACCAAACCAGACTCCCAAGGATCTAACTACTCGTCATCCTCGAACAACAACAATGCTAATGGCGATCGTATATCCCATCTAAGTTTGCTTCCATTTCCATCTTCTGGCTGTTTCGTTCGTACCTGATTTTGGTTCATAAGCTGTGGCGGCATTTAAATTGTATGTCAAAAAAAATCAAAGTGTTGTGGGGTGGGCGTCCCGCCCGCCCTGAATATACAATTTAAATGCGCGACAGCTTAACAAGGACTAAAGTCTTTAACTCCTAGAAATTCCCACTCCAAGGTACGGATGTTAAATCGTAAAAATTAACTTGACGCAGCCGCTCTAATTCCTTAAGCCATTCTTGTTCGGCACAGAATAGTTGGTGATATTCTATAGCCTCTTCGCCACTGCTAGCGGCCTTGGCTTTTTCCCACATATTGAGTGCAATTCGGCGGCGCTTCATGCTGATAATTTGCTCGATACAGGCGAGGGCTGATCTAATTACTAGAGGTGCGCGATAAACATTTCTTTCTGAGAACTCATTTAAGTGAAATAAATGCGAGATTTGATTGAGTTGATTCGGATATTCAATGAAGCTATCTTGCAATTTCAATATTAACTCTGAAGGCGCTACTTGTAAAGACATTTTGTGCAATATTTCTGCATTCACAATCTGGTGCCACAAAAATCTGTGGTGAGAAAGGCTAAACTGCACGTCTCTAGCTTCTATTGCCTCTCTGACATCTTGGCGGTATTCGGGACAGTGCAAATAAATCTGCAATAATTGCGCTTCTGCTTCTTCTAAAAGACTGCGGGCTACGGCAGATAAGCTTGATTTTGAGTTTTTGTTTTCGCCGCTTGCACGCTGCTTTTTATATTGTTTGTTCGGCTTCAGCTTGTTTCTAATTAACAGGGGCATTGTCAATGATTCGTCTTGACTCTGCCGCTTTGCCCAATCGCTGACTACTTGGTTTAGCAAGTTTTCAGCAATCATTTTGGTGAGTCTAAAATCTCCTTTGCTGAGAATTTCGGCGCACTTTTGCAGGTAATGTGCTAGCTGATTGTCGTCAGTGATATTAGTTAATAAAGTAATTATTTTTTTTGTAATTTGCTGGGAAGTATCGGCTTGCTTCAAATCTTGATTGACGAGCATTTGTTGCAGTTGCCAGTCGAGCCACAACGGAGCATTTTCGAGCAATTCTCGATATTGTTCTGGGGAGTATGTTTTGAGGTATTCGTCGGCATCTTTGCCGTCGGGAATGTTGAGTACCCGCAGTTGCACTTCTCCTTGATAAGCGAGTTTTTCTATTTCTCCAATCGCGCGTTCTGCTGCTTGAGTTCCTGCTTTGTCGGCGTCAAAGTTGAGGATAATTTGTTTGGAGTCTGTGTAGCGCAATAACTGCCGTACTTGGTTTAAACTTAAGGCTGTGCCGAGGGAAGCGACGGCGTTGGAGATGCCGGCGGCCTGAAGTGCGATCGCATCAAAGTACCCCTCTACAACCACTGCGCGATCGGCTTTGCTAATGGCTGTTTTCGCCGTATCTAAGGCGAATAAAGTTTTGCCTTTATCGAAGAGTTCTGTTTCGGGAGAATTGAGGTATTTCGGCTGTTCGTCGCCGAGAGCTCTGCCGCCGAAACCGATGACTCTGCCTTGGGTGTCGCGAATGGGAATCATAATGCGATTGCGGAAGCGATCGTAATAACCGCTGCCGCCATTTTTTCGGGGTACAATTAATCCCGCTTGTTCTACTAATTGCGCCGGATAATTTTTCTGTTCTACTAAATAACTGTAAAGTGCTTCCCAACCTTGGGGTGCATAACCTAATTGAAATTGTTGGATAGTTTCTTCGCTTAGCTGGCGCTCTGATTTGAGATATGCTAAGGGTTCTTCTCCTTGAGTTTGTCGCAAAGCGTGTTCGTAAAAGTTGGCTGTTAGTGCTGAGATTTCATAGAGTTGTTCGCGCAGAGAAATTTGCCGCTGCAATTCTTGTCGGTGTTCTGGTTCAACTGTTTTGACGGGGACTTGATAATTTTTAGCTAATTCTAATACTACTTGGCTGAAAGGGCGTTTCTCCAATTCCATGAGAAACTTAAAAGCATTGCCGCCTGCACCGCAGCCGAAACAATAATACATTTGTTTGCCGGGACTGACAGTAAAGCTGGGAGATTTTTCGTCGTGAAAGGGACACAAGCCTACGAATTCTTTCCCGCGTTTCCGCAAGACGACGCGACCGGAAATAACGTCTACTATGTCGGCTCTTTGTTTGACTTCTTCGATTGTTTCTGGATGCAGCCGGGGAACTTGCATAGGGCTATTTTAGGCAAATTGAAATTATTGGAGAAGGAAAGCACTACACGGATGAGGACACGGATACACGGATGAATTATCGAGTCTGAGTGATTTCTCATGAGATTCAAAATCCCAGCCCCCTTAAAAAGGTGAAATAATCAGTGTCAAAGTCACCCTTTTTAAGGGGGATTTAGGGGGATCTCCGGGGATAGAAAACACGCCCTAGGGCCTAACTTTATTGTAAGATATTTACACTAACTGTAAGGAGCATCGAAAATAATGCGAATTTTAATGATGGGCGGTACTCGGTTTATCGGGGTTTATCTTACTAAGATTTTAGCAGCACAAGGGCATGAAGTGGTGTTGTTTAACCGGGGCAACAAGCCTGTACCGGTTGCGGGCGTGAAGCAGATTCAGGGCGATCGCACAAACGTTGAACAATTGCACGACAAGTTATCGACGGTCGAGTTTGACGCGGTTTTTGACAACAACGGCCGTGAACTCAGCGATACAAAGCCTTTAGCTGAAATATTTAAAGGGCGGGTGCAGCACTTTGTTTACATGAGCTCTGCGGGGGTTTATTTGAAATCGGATCAAATGCCTCATATTGAAGGGGACGCTACTGATCCTAAAAGCCGGCATTTGGGTAAATGCGAAACCGAAAATTACTTGGCCGAGTCCGGTTTGCCTTGGACTTCGATTCGCCCGACTTACATTTACGGCCCCCAAAATTATAACGATTTGGAGGCTTGGTTTTTCGATCGCATTGTGCGCGATCGACCGATTCCGATTCCCGGTAACGGAATGCACTTCACGCAGTTAGGGCACTGTCAGGATTTGGCTAAAGCAATGGCGGCGGTTTTGGGGAACGAAAGGGCGATCGGGCAAATTTACAACGTTTCGGGCGATCGATTTGTCACCTTTGACGGTTTAGCCCGCGCCTGCATTCAAGCGGCAGGCAAATCTCCTGATGCTATTAAGATTGTACACTACGATCCGAAACAATTTGACTTCGGCAAAAAGAAAGCTTTTCCGATGAGATTGCAGCACTTTTTCGCTTCAGTTAATAAAGCTGTTACCGAGCTTAAATGGCAGCCGGAATTTGATTTAGTTTCTGGCTTAAAAGATTCTTTTCAGAATGATTATGTAGTTTCGGGGCGGGACAAAGCTGAGATAGATTTTTCAGTCGATGACGAGATTTTGAAAGCCGTTTGAAGTTAAGTTATAGTGGGAGCATCTCAATAGCAAAAATCTAGCACCCGCCCTAACCCTCCCCTTAGTAAGGGGAGGGAACAAGAAACATAGCAAACACACTGTCACAGTAAGGTTTGCAGCCGTGTTAAGTCCAAATCTCGAAGGAGAAAAATAACATGAGATTTATCAATCCCAAAATGGATTTTGCCTTCAAAAAAATATTTGGCTCCAGCCAAAGTACAGAGATTTTGATTAGTTTCTTAAATGCCATACTCTATGAAGAAGAATCGATCATTAAAAGCTTAGAAATCCTCGATCCTTATCTTGGCCCTCAAGTAGCCGGAGCTAAAAATAGTTACTTAGATGTCAAAGCGCTACTTAATGACGGCACATTTGTGATTATTGAAATGCAAGTTTTGAAGGTACAGGCCTTTGGCAAGCGAGTTTTGTACAATGCAGCAAAAACCTATGCACTCCAATTAACAAGGGGAGAACTCTACAAGCAATTGCGACCTGTGATTGCTTTGACTATTACTGATTTTGAAATGTTTCGCGGCGAGCAAGATGTGATTTCGCATTTTGTCTTCAAAGAAAGAACTCGCTTGTCTGATTATCTACAAAATGACATTGAGTTAGTATTTGTAGAGTTGCCAAAATTTAAGAAAGAATTGGATCGACTGGAAACTCTTACGGACAAGTGGATTTACTTTATCAAAACTACTGGCACTTTGGATGAAGTCCCTCAAACAATGGTCACAGTCCCGGAAATTCAGAAAGCATTTGAAATTGCCAATCAAGTTAGTTTGACACAGGAGGAATTTAACATATTACAACAGCAAGAGTTTTTTGCTCAAGATCAAGAGGGTTCAGTGGCTTTAGGTCGGGAAGAAGGCAGACAAGAAGGCAGACAAGAAGGCAGACAAGAAGGCAGACAAGAAGGACAAGTAGGGTTAATTATGCGTTTGCTGAGTCGCCGTTTAGGTCAAATAAACCCGGATATTGAAAGCCGCATTAGCCAATTGCCGATAGACAAATTAGAGAATCTTGCAGAAGCCATGTTAGATTTTTCTAATGCCGAAGATTTAACAGCTTGGTTGGAAGCTAATTCTCCAAAAGACTAGGAATATTGGGTAAATCTCATGCTTGGAATAACACTCGGCAATCGCTACAGTATTATCCGTCACTTGGGAGGCGGCGGATTTGCTCAAACTTATTTAGCTGAAGATAAGCAGCTACCAGGCAATCACCTCTGCGTCGTCAAGCAGCTTAAACCTCATGCAACCGATCCCGAAACTTTAAAGGTAGCAAGACGTTTATTCGATACCGAAGCACAAGTTTTGTACAAGTTGGGAAATCACGATCGCATTCCCCGACTTTTTGCTTACTTTGAAGAAAATCAAGAATTTTATCTTGTTCAAGAATTTATAGAAGGCCACGATTTAAGTCAAGAAATTACGCAAGCTTCTCCGGGAACTGCGGGAGTCATGCAGGAGGATGCCGTCATTTGTATATTGCAAGAACTTCTCGAAATTTTAGATTTTGTACAGCAGCAAAATGTGATTCACCGCGATGTCAATCCCCGCAATATCCTCCGCAGAGATAGAGACGGAAAATTAGTTTTAATTGACTTCGGCGCCGTCAAAGAAATTACTACTCAAATCACCACTCCTCAGCCCAAGAATAGCTTGAGTGTCAGCATCGGTACTCCCGGTTATATGCCCAGCGAACAAGCTCACGGCAACCCGAAACTCAGCAGCGATATCTATGCCGTCGGTGCGATCGCAATTCAGTTCCTCACTGGCATAAATCCTCACCAAATGCCAAGGAACCCCGATACAGAGGAAATTATTTGGCAGGACAAAACATCAGTCAGTCCTGAATTTGCGAAGATTTTAGATAAGATGGTAAAGTACGATTTTAGGCAACGTTATTCTAGTGCCAGCGAAACGCTGCAAGCTATTAAAGAATTGAAAAATTCTTTCAGCGGTACAGTTCCTGTATTGCCTCCGGTTGCTGCTGCGAAGGGGCCGGTAAAATCCCGAAAAAAACTGTATTTAAAAATATTGTCGATCGCCAGTTTAATTGGCATCAGTATTATAGCATCTATTTATGGTGTAAATACTTTTAATGCGGCCAATGCAACTGACCTGTACAACCGAGGTAATACTCTTTACAATTTAAGCCGATTTGAAGAAGCTCTGGCCGCTTATGAGCGAGCAATAAATCTCAGGCCTGACTACGCGGAAGTGTGGCAGGAAAAAGCCAAAACTTTGTACGAATTGAAAAAATACCAAGAATCGCAGTCAGCTTATGATAAAGCCATAGAATTAAAGCCGGAATACTTGGAAGCTTGGACGGGACGCGGTTATGCTTTGGATAAGTTGCAACAGTCTCAAGAGGCGATCGCATCTTTTGATAACGCTTTGAAAATCCAGCCCGACTATGCTGCAGCGTGGGAAGGCAGAGGCGATGTTCTCTTAGATTCGCAGCGGTACGAAGAGGCCATCACTTCCTACGAAAAAGCCGTAAAATTTCAGCCCAATTTGTACCGTGCCTGGTACAATCGCGGACAAGCTCACCAAAAATTAAAACAGTACGATCGAGCCGTAGAATCCTATCAAAAAGCAGTTGAAATCAAATTCGATAATTATGAAGCTTGGTACAATTTAGGCAATGTCTTCCTAGAATTAAACAAAAACCAAGAAGCTTTTGAAGCCTACGAAAAAGCCGTGCGATTTCAGCCCAAGTTTTATCAAGGCTGGTACAGTAAAGGCATCGCTTTCCTGAAAATGCGGAGGCATGAAGAAGCGGTAGAAGCTTACGAAAAAGCTGTTAAATTAAAACCTGATTATTATCAAGCGTGGTATAATTTAGGTTGGTCATACCACGAATTACGCAAGTACGAACAAGCAATTGAGTGTTACAGCAGAGCCTTAGATTTAAACCCGAAAGAATATCAAGCGTGGTACAATAGAGGCAATGCTCAGTACAATTTGCAGCGGTACGAAGATGCGCTAGTCTCTTACAATGAAGCTGTCTATGTCAAGCCTGACTACTCGGAAGCCTGGTACAGCCGCGGCAATGCACTGGTGGCGGTAAAAAGATACGAAGATGCGATCGCCTCCTATGACAAAGCAATTCGCTACAAACCCGATTACGGAGCGGCAATGGAAGCAAAAAAGCGGGCAGAAAGTCAGCTAGGAAGCAGCCCGCTAGAATCGAAACAACAACAATAATTGTTATTAGTTCCCTTAAGCGGACTTTGTTTGACAAGAAGCAATTTGAATTGCCAAGTTTTATCTTTCAGCGAACAGCGGGAGAAATTACGGTAACTCGGCGGCTGTCTACTAACATCGGCCAAAAACCTCGATCGCTCAATGCTTTTACGGCATCAGTAGCGGCGTTTTGATCCGTTGTATAAGCGACGAATAAAAAGGGACGCTGGCCATAGGAAGCTAAGCCTACTTGCGTGCCGAATGCTTGCCTGACTTGGGCGGCTAATTCCGGTTGGTTGAAGTAATCTACTAACACTGCATAACCAGGGCCCAGGGGTTGGGGATTGAAGGCAAGATTACCGGTTGAAGGATTGGTGATTGGTTCAGAACCTGGTGCTGGCTGAGGGCTGTAGACTGGCAAATTTTGGGGTAGTGCCGCTGCGGGCGATCGTACTACGTAAGCTTGCAATCCGACAACATCTTCGATGTATTTAACCCAATCGCTGGCGATTTGCGAGTCGCGAAAGCCGCCAACTCGCGTCACCGTGTCGTTGATGTACTGACAAACTGTGTTGTTAGTATTTCCAGGGAAAGAGCGTTTTGCTCTTTCTTGCTGTTCGGGTGTTGGGGTGACAATTAACAGTAGATATTCATCGGACTGGGGCGGTTGACAGCTCGACTCAGCTTTAACAGAATTCGATAAAATTGTCAATACCAAAAGGGCGATGGAAGTAGCAGGAAATAGGGGTAGAGACAAAATAAATTTGTACAGTTTACCCCTAATTGTTGTTAGTTGTTGGGTCTGATATTTGGCTATTTTATTCATGCTGTCTGTAGGGATGCAAGGGCATCTGGAATAGTTGGTGATGGTGCTGGAAATTCACCTGTCAGTACATATTCTAATCGCAGTTTCAACCAGGTGATGAAGACAGGATCTGTAGAAATAATAGCGGCGGCTGGCTGAGGGCATTTTGCTTTAAATTCTGCCATTGTTGGTGCTTCTAGGAAAGCTGGCTGTTTGACTAACCAGAAGTCTATTTCTTTTTCTTGTTCGTTGTAGTTGCGAGTTCTTTCTTTAAACACTTCATCTAGGGCTTCTTCTTCTAGCAAAAAGCGTTGGCTGGCTAAAACGTAGTAGTAGGTTTGCATTTTTCTCGGTTGTTAGGGGTTGACGGTTAGCGGTTAATGCCGCCTGTACCGGCCAGTTTTGCTGGTCAGGGGCGGGTTTGCCGAGTTGCGGTCGTTGGAGAGTTCTAGACTCTTGTGCCGTTTACTTTACCTTATTTGCTGTCATCTTGGGTAGATGCAGAGCAAGTCGCCTCAGAAAAATTTTTGGTGGTGAGAGTTGGGGGAGTTGTGAGAGTTGCGAGAGTGGCTGGTTTTTTTGGGATTTGGGCGATTATTTTTCGGGCTGGTGATTTTCGGGAAAATTTAGGTGACAATAGGAAATTAGATGGAATTGCAGGTTGAATAATTACCAATTATTGAGGCAATCTGGGGGCGGTTAAACCTGATTGGGAGTGGTTTGCATATGAAAAGTTGTTGGAGTGCGATCGCGACTGGTATTGCTTGGTGTCTGGCTTGGGGTGAGGGGCGCGAACCTCCATTTGAGATCGGCGTGTTGCAGGAAATGCGACGGGCTTTGAATTCTGGGGAGGAAGTGCCGGAAAATGTGAGAGAGATTGTCGATCGGGTTCGGGAACTTCTCGCTATTCCAGAAAAAATTTCCAGAGAAGAGTTTCCCGAAACAATTACTGATTTGCAAAATAAATACCCGAACTTGTGGAATCAGCCGGGAAAAATTGGCTTAGTTTACGGTGGTGTAACTAAGGTTAAGCAGTATGTATTTGAAGACGCAAAACTGCCAGATATTCGCGGTGCATCCGCACTGCTAGACCGCATCAACTTAGTTGATTTACCTGCTTTTTTTGACAAACGTCCTGAATCTCAACGTTACAATATTTACTTGCCAGAAATAAAAAGCTGGCTAAATAAGAGCTTTCCGCGTGAACCTAAGCTTTCAGAAGCTTTGATTCCTGAAATGATTGTTTATTCTACTGGTGGGAATATCTTAGCTTTCTGTCCAGCAGCTTTTGTGGATGAGTTAGCTGATGCCATTGAAAAACGCTATTCCTATGTAACCCTAACTGCTAATTCATGCGCGGTTGGAGATACGTTTAAGCTTTTAGAAATTCGATTTGGTTTGCTGCGAGACCCGATAGAACAAACCTTTTGGCTCGATCGATACCGCCAAGAATATCAAAATCCGCTGGTTGAGGCTTATTTTGGCAAGCTAGATAAACAGCCAAACGAACCCTGTATTGCTGACCCATCTTGTGTGGAAGAGGCCTTTGCAAATCGCAAGAGTTTTAATGAATTAACTACTAAATTGGCTGTGCTTTTTAATCAGCGGCGCAGTGGGAATGACTTTGAAAATCGCCCCAGCCGTCGCTACCCGCCGATGTTGGAAACGCACCCTTATTTGCAAAGGGATGAGGCCGATCGCCGATCGGCTACTACCCGCGCTACAGACAATCCCGACAATCCCAATCAAAAAGGTCTTCCGGGCAATCCTTGGTTTTCTGAGGTTTCTGCGCGCA
Organism: Microcoleus sp. T2B6; assembly: GCF_036700475.1. NCBI lineage: Bacteria > Bacillati > Cyanobacteriota > Cyanophyceae > Oscillatoriales > Microcoleaceae > Microcoleus > Microcoleus sp. T2B6. Next base: position 39,429 of record NZ_JAUBOZ010000015.1, read on the forward strand.
AACGCAAAGCGGGCGATCGGGCTAAGCACGGGAAAATCAAAGAAACTCATTGGTACAGAAACAAAGAATGGGCTGCTGATGTCATTGAAGGTTGGGTTGACAAGTTTGAGGATTTCTTAGAAAACCATCGCGAAAAACTTCAGAAATACTGGGGGGACAACAACCTTGAAGACGTTGAAATAGCTCAATCTTTAACTCAGCTTGGCAGTGTGAGTAATGGCTTTGTAGCCTACATCTATGCCGACGGCAATAACATGGGAGGCTACATTCAAAAAATTACCACTCCCCAAGAATATCAAGATTTTAGCGAAGATGTTGACAATGCCACTAGATATGCTGTTTTTCAAGCCTTAGCTGAGCATCTTCAACCTCGCGAACTTAAAGGAAATAACAAGTCAGAATCGACTCTTCCAGATGGCGCTTGGATTCATCCCTTTGAGATTATTACTATTGGTGGCGATGATATTATCTTGATTGTGCCAGCAGATCGGGCATTGGCGATCGCCAAAACCATCGGAGAACAGTTTGAACAAATTTTGCTCAGACAAGTTCAGATACCCAATGTGGAAATCAAAGGTGACTATCAAACTCAGCCATCAGAAAAACCTATCGATCTCAGTAAGTGTCACCGCTACTTAAGTCAAAATGCAGGAACTACTAATTGTCAATTAAGTACATCTATCGGCGTGTTGATTGCCGACTATAAAACTCCTATTTACTACGCAAAAAAACTTTACGAACAATTGCTCAAGTCAGCCAAAAAACGTGCTAAAGATTTAAAACAGCACGGATACTGTGGAGGTACAGTGGATTTTTTTGTGATGAAATCTGTAACTGCGCTTTCATCTAGCATCGAGGACTTCCGCAAGAAAGCATTAACCAAAGACAGTCCTCAAGAACTTAAGTTGTACGCCGCACCGTACACTTTGCATGAAATTGGTGGATTGATTGAGTCTGTCAAAGCCTTGAAAAAAGCTGAATTTCCCAAATCGCAACTCTACCAAATTCGCAGTTTCCTAGAACAAGGGAAAAACACAACAATTCTCAACTACCGCTATTTCCGAACCAGACTCAAAGATGGTAATTCAGAAATACTTAAAAAAGAGTTTGAAGAAGCTTGGTGCAAACCAAAAGATCCCGAAAATAATGGTAATCTAGCTCCCTGGATGTCTGTGATAGAGGAAAACAAACGAACCGTATATGAAACCATCTGGCGAGAAATTGTAGATATTTACGATTTCATTGAATTAGAAGATTCCCAATTTAGTTCAGAAATATCGGTAGATGCGGAGGTTGAATCATGATTGTTCTCACGAATTTATCAAGGTCAATTGAGCCTTACACACTTACAGCAGTAATTGATACAGCTTTGTGTGTAGGCGCGGGCGGTTCTTCCGGTTCCCTTGCAGATAAACCAATTGTCCGCAATTCAGAAGGAAATCTGTTAATTCCCGGTTCTCAAATCAAAGGTCGCCTCCGCCACGAATGCGAGAAAATTGCTAGAGGCTTGGGTTGGGAGATTTCCGAGTCTCCTAGTCCTGGAAACATGGTAATTCGCCGAGAAAATGCACCGGATAAATTTAAGCGCAGCGAATACGAAGTTTTAGGATATAATGAGACTTATCACTGTTTGATTAGTCAAATTTTCGGCGATCCTGTTTTGCCATCGCGGGTAATTTTTGAAGATTTAATTTGTACGGAAAATCCGGAAAATTTAGCTGATTTTATACGTCCGGGAGTCACAATGAATCGCCGCCGTCGCACCGCGGAAGAAAACAAACTTTACTTTTTAGAGACTTCTCCACCTCATGCTTCACTGAGGTTTGAGGGTCAAATTCATCTGTTACCAAATTGTCCCGATTATGCCAAACCTTTGATATTGGCGGGTTTCAAGCACATTCACGCATTAGGTGGAAGTAAATCGGCTGGTTTGGGATGGCTGAGTTGGGAAACTTTACCGAATTTTGAAGTTACTGATGCAGATTGGGATTGTCTAGCGAAGGGAGGGGAAAATGCAGCGAATTGAACTGGAAATTAAGGTTTTGTCTCCTTTGGCGATCGCCCGTCAGAAACCGGGTGGTTCGATTAGCGAGGCTGTGGACTATATTCCAGGTACGGTGATTCGGGGTGCTGTGGCTGCTCAGATTTTGGATCTATCAAATGGGCTATCGACTGATTTGACCAAAAATGGCGGCGATTTTCAAGCTTTATTCTTGAGTGAAAATCCCGCAATTTTTCAAAATGCTTATCCAGCACTGATATTTGATGGCGATCTAGTCTCTAAAGATACATTTGAAGAATATGGAGTTTTACCTGCAACAGCACTTAGTTCTAAAAATAAGCCGGGTTTCAAAGAGGAAGAGGACGATCCAGAAAGAAATGGCGTTTTTGACACTTTAATCGATCGCTTTTGTGCTGAATCTTATGGATATCCCTACGATCCAAATTGCCCAAAAGATGGAGGGAGAGTTGATTCTGCTGGCATTACTTTTTATGGTAAATTCGACGATATGTATCACAGTCTTAAGGTCAACAAACGCCTACTAACGCGAGTGGGGATTAATCGTCGCAGGGCTACATCTGAGGAAGAAATACTTTACAGTCTGGAGGTTTTGAATGAATCTCAGGAAACCAAACAAGATCCTGTTTACTATCTAGGTGCGATTTTAGTGGAACAGGATTTAGCAGAATCTCTGCGGAATTTTATCGATCGACGCCATCAAAGCTTTCGGTTAGGCGGTTCGACTTCCCGAGGATTGGGGAAAGTTGAAATTGAGACAAAAGAGCCTATTGATGCTAAGATAGATGTGAGCGATCGCATCACTAAATTCAATCAAAAGCTAAAAGATCGTTGGTACAAATGGGAAGTTTTTGGCAATCCTATTCAAGAGTCACCAGCAAACCGCACTTACTTCACCCTGGACTTGCAATCCGATGCTATACTGACTGAAAATTGGCTGCGTACCACTGTAATATCCAAAAAGATGTTGCACCAGTTTGCAGGGGTTGAAGCTCAAGATAAATCTTTGCATTTGGAGGCGGCTTATAGCAGTTATGATTTTATGTCTGGTTGGAATGCGGGCTGGGGGTTGATGAAAGATGTAGAGTTGATTACCACGAAAGGAGCGGTTTATTTGTTCAGTACAACTCAACCAGAGCTTTGGATTAAGAGATTGGGAGAGTTGGAAATGAGGGGATTGGGCGATCGCACTTGCGAAGGTTTCGGACAAATTAAAATTTGCAACCAGTTTCATAATATATTTAGAGAGGAGGCAGTGTAGATATGTTAGAAATTTTAGATATATCCTTACAAGAACAATTAGAACTCAGAATTGAGCGAGAAATCAGTAACCAGATGGACGCAATAATTGAAAAAGTAAACAGGATAGCTAAAAAATTCTCCATTGCCACAAAAGATAAAAAATCTCCCTTCAAAAATGTTCTGGCTGTTGCTACTGATTCCAGTTCTTCCCTTGAAGTTATCAAAAACTACATTCGCTATCAGATAGGTCGCAAAGATTCTAGTCCTATCTGGAAAATCCTCAACGAGGAAGATATGTTTGCGATAGCATTAGTTAAAGAACTTGACAAATTAAATGAGGACGTTACAAAGATATTACAAAAAATGAGAAAGAATCTACCTAAAAGTAATCCTCTGGAATCTTACCTGACCGATACTCAGAATCGGGAGAGAATAGAAAGAAATATTCATCTCAAAATTGCACAGCTCTATCTAGGCTATCTAGCACGAGAGCATACAGCAATGGTAGGAGAGAAAAATTTAGGTCAAGAAAGTTAAACAGACATCAAGATCGAGCGCTCAAAAATTAGGAGAAAAATTTATGTCTACTAAAGATAAAGAGATACGTCGCTTAGTCATTTCAACTGTTGGTACAAGTTTACTTACTAATCAAATTAATAGTAATAAAAAGTCTCAATCAGATTGGTATTTTTGCTTGCAGGATAATGCTAATCTAACTGAAAAAAACCTTGAAAAGGGTTCGGATATTGATAAGATAATTAAAAGCTTAAAGCAGAGTGCTGAAACCAAACTCAATGAAGTTAATACAATCGGAATTAAAGAAGCGAGTGCTGAACTGAATGGTATTTATGGATTGTATAATGATCAACTAGAAAACGGTAAGCTAGACCATCATGTTCTAATTACTACAGATACAGCACAGGGACAAGTTACAGCAAATATTGTTGAAAAATTTTTACGGGATCGAAAAATTAGTGTTGAAGTGTATACACCTGAAAAACTTTCAACAGCAGATAATAAAGTTTTCAATCAGGGAATTGACAATTTACTAGATTGGCTTGATAGACGAGTAAAGGAAGACAAGGAAAAAAACTATGAAATCTATTTCAATTTGGTAGGTGGATTTAAAGCATTGCAAGGATGTATGAATACAATGGGGATGTTTTATGCCGATAAAATTATCTATGTTTTTGAAGGAGCGAGCTCAAATTTAATTACTATACCTCGCTTACCCATAACCGTAGATTATTCCCGGCTGACAGATCATGTACCTACTCTAGCATTACTCGATGCTGGTGCTGGGCTACTTCCATCAAAAACAAAAAACATTCCAGAAGCTATGATTGCAGAAATTGATGGCAAAATGACCATTTCTAATTGGGGACAGCTTATTTGGAATCAGTGTAAAGATGAGTTTTTGTCACAGAAGTTACAAGAGTTTCCCAGGCTATCTTACGACGAAAATAGGTTTCCCAGAGACTATAACAACATTAGTACGGCACAAGAAAAGGTTAAACTCCAAGAAACATTGGCTAAAGTTTCGGGCTTACTCGAAGAATCTAACGGTGATACTAGAGATTTAGTGAAATCAGTTAGTTATTCTCCCTACAAAGGAGCAAAAGAAAAAGAAGTTTATCATTTTTATGTTGGAATACATTGGCGAGTTAGTTGTAAAGTCTCAAATGGAAATCTAACTCTGCGATATTATGGAACTCATGATTATGTAGAAGGAAAAGAAACAAATTAAATTAGGCAAAGAAGAAATGTTTGACACATTCAAAAACCGACTGGAAATCACAGGAACGCTCATAACTGTAACCGCATTACGCATTAGTAAAGGTCGATCGACCGAACCCACTGGCTCCGATCTACCTGTAATCAAAGATGCTTTGGGTAGACCTTTGATTCCCGGTTCAAGCTTTAAAGGTGCACTACGATCGCGCTTAGAGAGCTTCCTCCGAGGTATCGACCCAAATCTAGCCGAAGATCCGGCTAACTACACAAGTTCAATTAGAAACAATCAAGTCAAAGATTTGAAAAATGAACACAAGAATAATGACTTTGAGCTAACACAAGAGCTCATCAAAATAACAGACGATATTGGCAGTTTATTTGGCACTCCTTGGATGGCCAGCAAATTTCAAGTTCGCGACTTAACTGTACAACCCGATGCGTGGTTCGGGCAATATCAAGAACGAGATGGCGTAGCCATTGACAGAGACACAGAAACCGCCGCCGATGGCAAACTTTACGACTACCAAGTTGTCCCCGCCGCAACTCCCTTTGATTTTAAAGCAGTAGTTGAAAATGCTCATGATTGGGAATTGGGTTTATTAATGATTGGTTTGCATCAATTTGAGACCGAACAAATACCTCTCGGAGGAGGGCGATCGCGCGGCTTAGGAGTGGTTAAACTAGAAATTGATAAGATGCGCTGGATTGATGTCGAAGACCATCCCGAATTTTTGTTAGAATACTTAAAAAAGTTAGTGATGGGAGATGAAACGGCTTATGAAGATGCAGCCGATTATAAAGATGACTGGGTACAAAAGCTGATCGATAAACTCCTGAAAAATAAAACTTCTCAATCATCTCCAACTCAAATAGTTCAAGGCTAAAACTAAACATCCCACACAGGAGGTCAATATGAGTTTCAGCAATTATAAAGATATCGGTGAAGTTCTCCAAGAGTTTCAGATTACTTACACTGAAGCTAATTTTATGGGAGAAACTGCATTTAGTATCCCTGACTATTTTCGGGAAGACTTAGCATTTATGATGCGGGAAGCAGTTGTGGACAATTCAGAGTTTGCTGTGTGCGAAAATTTGATCTATCCAGTTCTCAAAGAAGTTTGGAAATCTTATTATACTAAGTTTGTTTTATGGAGCCATAAGTCTCTTACTTACGACCAGAATCTGTGTGGTTTTCCTGAATATATTTTGACTAAACGCTCCCCTTTAGGAAAATTTGTGTTTGGCAAGCCTTATTTTCTATTAGTTGAGGCCAAGCAAGACAAGTTCGATGAAGGTTGGGCGCAGTGCCTAGCTGAAATGTTTGCAGCACAGCGACTTAACAATGAACTTCACGTAATAATTTTTGGTATTGTTTCCAACGGCAAGGATTGGGAGTTTGGTAAATTGGAAGAAACAGTTTTTACAAAAAATGTTAACCGCTATTTAATAGAACAGCTAGATCCACTCTTTGCTGCCGTTAACTATGTTTTCCAACAGTGTGAAGTTCAGCTAAATCAGTTAGTAACGGCTTAATCTTAAACTATCCCTAGACCTACTAAACTATGCACAAACGACTTGTCAACCACTGTACAATTGACTTAACTCTCATTCCCGACGGCCCAATTCTCATCAAATCTGGTAAAGAAGGAGCCGATCCAACGAAACCAGATATGGAATTTGTCGAGACTTACCACGCAGGAGGGAAGTCAATTTATCTACCGGGAAGCAGTTTGAAAGGTGCTATTCGCGCTCATGCTGAGAGAATTGTCAGAACCCTAGGAAGAGATAGTAATCCTAACGATCCGAAAGTTCTCTGGGCTAACGATCCATTGAATGACAAGCATGATTACTTGAAAAATAAATCATCCAGCGATATTTACAAGTTCTCTTCTTTTACCGATCGCATTTTCGGCAACACTTCAATTGCTAGCAGACTTAGAATCCAAGATGCTCACCCAATTGATAAGAAACAGCTCAAAATTCAAGAACGCAATGGAGTCGCGATCGATCGCGTTTTCGGTTCCGTAGCCGTTGGCCCCTTTAACTACCAAGTCTGCACCGCCGGAGAATTTCGCACTAAAATACATCTCAAAAACTTTTCCTTAGCACAATTAGGCTTGATTGGCTTAGTTTTGCGAGACTTAAATGATGGCTGGTTTGGAATCGGTTTTGCCAAATCTCGCGGTTTGGGGACGGTGACAGTCAAATATAACGAAGCCGTAGTTCAATATCCCGGTTGTAAATTAGATGAAGATAATCGCCAAATTCAACAAATAGTCAAACCCGGTCGATGGGGACAGGCTTTCTTGCTGGGTGCAGGAGAATTTTTAGACACTGAAGAAGCCGCAAATTATGGCTTTTCTCAACCCGATCGCGAACAAACCCCTATTGCTGCTGAACCGATGGATTTAGGTTTTGGAGTGCAGCTAAAATGGCAAGGGGACGGTGAGACTGGTGTACCGAATTTATTTAAATGTGCAGTTTGTGCTTGGAGTAAGCTTTTAACAGGTGCCGCAGCATGAAGAAAGGTTTTGTATACGTTCGATCGGGTTTGTCACAAGATGAAGTTAAAGAGTTGTTAGACAAATTAGCAACTGAGAAAAGTTATTATTTTGTGCGATCGCCCCACGCAGTCAGCGGCATTTGTATGAACTTACCCCAAGAATTTCCCGGTTTTGAAGGGCAAATGTTTAATGCCGATCGCGAATTGCGCTGGAAAAAGCAGGGAAGTGCATATCAAGCGTTACTGCTGAGTCGAGTTGAAGCCGATTTAGAAGGATTTGAGCCGATCGATAAAGATTGCGAGTGGCAAATTTGCGAGCGCACGGCTTACTTTCACCCCCTTGACGAACCAAAATTCCCTAAAACTTTTGTCTATAAAGGAGAAAATGATGAAAAAATTCTCTCTAACAATATTAGCATAGGTCAGCGATACTTTCAAGAAAAAAGAACTGCTACCGTTCATTTTGTCGCCCTCACAGTCAGGAGTTAACATGACTACAAATCTCCCACCCAAGCCCCGACGTTCTACACCGCCGCCAAGTAGTCCGGTTTCTAATAATAATTCCGCTGAAACTGGAGAACCTAAACCTTATGAATTAATTAGTTTCCCCAAGGAACGACCGCCAAAAAATCCTCCGACCGGACATCACCAATATTTGGGCGATCGCCTGCACGGAACTTTGTTTCTAACTCTGAAAGTTCAGACTACTTTGCACGTCTCTACAGGCGTAGTTGTCATGGGTAGCGACATAGGCAGCCGCGTGCCTTTAATCAAAACAATGGTTCAAAATGTTGACCAAAAATTATCAATTCAAGGTAGTTCACTCAAAGGCTGCATCCGGTCAGCATACGAAGCCATTACTATAAGTTGCATCTGTAAAACAAAAGCAGATAGAAACACAATTCCCGATGGATATTCCGAATGTAAACTAGACCGAAAAAAAAACCTAGTTAAAATTTGTCCTGCCTGTCAAGTATTCGGTGCCTTAGATTGGCAAGGGCTAATTGAATTCAGCGATGCTAAATGCGAAAATACAGGCTTTGCTACGGGATTTATGCCATCTTTATATCGTCCCCGTCCCGATCAAAGACGAGCATATTTTGACGCAAGAGGCAACGTAGCAGGGCGCAAGTTTTACTATCACACAATTCGGGCGATCGACAAAGGTCAAAATCAAGGAATTACCGTTCAGCAAGCGGCTAAAGAGTATACTTTCCAAACACAGATACAATTCAAAAACTTAACAGCAGCAGAGTTAGGAACGCTTTTGATTGTGTTGGGGCAAGATCCAAAGTATCCGATCGCCCTCAAGGTAGGCGGCGGGAAGCCGATCGGCATGGGAACAATGACTGTGGAGGTAACAGCAGCAAGGGTGTTGCAGAATAAGGGAGATTTGCGCGATCGCTATTCCTCCTACAATCCTCCAGAATCTGACAGCATGACAGGCACAAAATTGCAACAATTTATGCAAAAAAATATTCAAGCTGCTCATTCTAGTTTAGTGCAAGCAACTCAATTGCAACAACTAGCTGAAGTGTTGAAATATCCGACCGATCGCGAACCTCCAACAGGAATGTATTAAAGATGTCGAATACTGAATTAGTGACTGAATCTTTGACCGAAAACCAGTGGAAAATTGCCCACGCGATCGCTCAAACTTTAGTTAAAGAACAAACCGATGTAAATGAATTTGGAAAGGCGATCGCCTATCTCCGCAATGCAGTTAATCAAAATCAAGCTGATGCCAATTCCCGGTTTTTCAAGTATCTTAAAACCCTAGTCGGTAATGGCAGACAAATCGGACACAGTGGCAAAACCACAGATTATTACCGCAGCATCGACAAAGCTTGTAGCGATTGTCTCAAAGGATTTCAAGGGGATGCTAGCACTTTGCTGCAAATTTTAGGTTGGGCATCTCGTTTGATGCGTTACTACAAAGAAGCAGGGCCGATTGGAGAAGTTGTCGCCCCAGTTGTAGAGTCAGCGAGACAAGTTGAAATTGCTAAGGCGATCGGCAGTCATGAGTTTGCAGTGGGTCAAATTGTCGAAGCCAAAGTTACTGCTGTAAAAGGAAACAAGGTGACATATGAAATTCTGGGAACTATCAGGCTAACTGAAAAAGAACCAAAAAAAGCACAATCCCTCTCTGAAGGACAAACGGTTAAGGTGGAAATTTTAGACCTTAAGGAGGATGGCAGTCTTAGAAAAGTCAAATGCTGTGAATAAAAATATTGAGCCTTCCTGAAGGCTGGATGATTTTGGCGTAAGGGTCGTGTTTCGTGCCTACTTTGTCAGAGTTTCGGAAAACAACGAGGGGGTTGTCTCTGCGGATTTCATCCTCTCGCTTTAGCAATGCCAAATATCGAGCGATACCGAGCGTGTTCAGACTGTAATATATAGTGTAATATGAATGGTAGGCTCAGAGTTTAAACTCTAAACCTTGTAAATTTTGATACTTAACATAGGAAACAAATGTATGTATAGGTTGAAACGCCTTAACTTACCTGAATCAACTCTTCAAGCTCCAGCTAGAGCGACTGAATCAACTTTTCAAGCGCCAGATAGAACGTATTTAACAAGAAAAAGGAAAATAACATGGTGGAGATTGAGTTCACTGACGAATTCGAGCGGTGGTGGGAAACACTTGATGCAGAAACGCAAGATTCTATTGCTGTCAAAGTTCGGCTCCTAGAAGAAAAAGGAACGACTCTTGGCTTTCCTCACAGTTCAGGTATCGAGGGCTCTCGTCACGGACGTATGCGAGAACTTCGGGTACAACATAAAACGAAGCCATACCGGATTTTGTATGCCTTCGATCCCCGGAAGGTTGCGGTACTCCTTTTAGGAGGCGACAAAACTGGTAACGATCGCTGGTATAAGAAAAATGTACCGACAGCAGATCGGCTCTATGACCAACTGTTAGAAGAGCTTAGGGAAGAAGGGTAGATATCAGAATAAAGCATTTCTGTAAATTGCACACTCCTCACCACCATAAGGAGCTGAAAGTGGACACAAGTTGATATGAGATATGAGAACAAAGTCTTTTAGTGTATTACGAGAGCGGATGAAGCCAGAGCGAAGGGCAAAAATTGAAAAGCGAGTTCAACTCGCCTTACTTCATCTTACCTTTTTGGAACAGCTAAAGTCGTTGGGTTATGCAGATGAGGAACTGGAAAAAGAACTCAGCAATTTTGATTCCACTTTTTCTGATTTGGATAGCCCAGAGGATATTCAAGTATCTGCCCTCTATGGCTACATCCAAGCTCTTGGTGGGAGTCTAAAATTAGTCGCTAATTTCCCTGACAAGGAAATCGTTCTTGCTCAGTTCGAGTAAGTAATACTCAATAGTATCGACAACAAAAAAGAGTTCGGGAGATTATAATCATCCGGCTCTTTTTTGCAGAGAAGGGCTTGACTTTTATCAAAATGACAGCTATTCTTTAGAAGACTGGAGAGTGAAAATTTTCCAAAGACTTCAACAAGTCTTTCAACTTACCCCGCAAGGGGATGGAAACACGCCTCTAGTATGGTGATTGAACAGTTGATTCAGTTTTCACCTCTTCCCCGCAAGGGGACTTTAATCCATCGACCTAATTGCTTCCCACACTTTTTTAAACGCGCGATCGCCCTTTCCCAATCCTCCATTCGGTCAAGGGCGATCGCGTCAGCTTAGGAAGAATGTGCGATTTGGGGAACTCAGCACCAAAGGATCTCGCAGGATCTCCCTAATTTGCTGTCGATCGGTCTCTACCGTCCGTCGCTGGTTTACCAGAGGAAGCAACCACCGCCATCCCCAACCGCAAGACTTGCGTCACTTGGCTTTGATGAATTTTCTCTGAGAGCATGATGAAGCTATTCCCCCGGAACTTCGGCAACAACTTTGCTTGCCCAATTCGTAATCTTGCATTTTCACGACACATTTGTTTAGCCTTGACTAAACAAAGCGTTTAGCTTAGACTAAACCAATGTCCTATAAAACTTACAACACCATCCATCCCAACGATCCACCAGGAATACGGCCCCAAATTCTGACAGACTTGCTGGAGTTGGCGAAACTCAGCAAGCATAGCTGCTTGAAAAAAGCCATCGAAATGATTTCGGATTTACAAGCCAACGGTATGAATTGCAGATACAAAAAGCATTTAGGAGGGCCGATTTACGAACTCAAATCTCGGGCAGAAGAAGGTGGCGCACGAGTTATTTTTTCCAAATTTCTCACACAGAATTTGCTCTCTGTCGCGCTGAGTGCAAAACAGAAGATGCTGCTAGTGCTGCATTCCTAAATTGGACAGCCGAAGTTATCCAAGCAGCGCGGAATGGCATACAAGTGTTAGTATAAACTAACCGAGGTAAAAAATATGACAAAAATTGATGGCAAAGCAAGCGATTTATTGGCGGCACTCCTAGCCGAACCAGAAGCAATGGTAGATGTCAATCCTCCTGAAACTCTCAAACCTACTACGGCAGAGGAATTACAACAAAAATTAGAATATTTTCTCATTTTAGATAGTTTGGGAGAATTGCTGCAAAAAATTCGCAACTCTCGCGGATTGACAGTTAGAGAAATGGCTCGCGAAGTGCAAAAAAGCCCTGGAAGGATATCTCAAATTGAGGGAACGCGCGATCGCATAGAGTTGAAAACTCTGGCGGAATATGCCAATGAGTTAGGCTATGATGTCCAAATTGCTCTCATTCCGCGAAACGATCGCCAACCAGCTCTTTTTGCTCCGATTCCTCTGTCGCAAGCGAGCGCCTAAATAAAAAAGCGATCGCGCGCTGCTATTTTGCCCTTCACCCGATTTGTGGCATTCTATATCTGAAAACCTCACAAAACACCGCATGAAGGAGGGCAGCAAGTACCAGTCGCTCTTAGATTATCTGCGCGAAAATCGCCATCTCGACGAAGTAACCCTCAACTTCGCCGAAATAGAGGCATTACTAAACAACGCCCTCCCCCCTTCCGCACGCACTCAACAAGCTTGGTGGAGCAACCGCAAAAAGGGCGCTCTGCAAGCTACCGCTTGGATGGAGGCAGGATATCGGGTGGAAACAGTCGATTTCGACGCACAACGGGTAACATTTCGCAAGTTAATCCAGAAAATTCAGGTTCAGCAGGCGGGCGATCGGGTGCAGTGGAATGGCGAACTCATCAACGCATTGCGTCTCCATATGGGGTTGACACAAGCAGAATTTGCAGAACGGTTGGGGGTTGACCAGAGGACTGTAAGTAAATGGGAGAACGGACAGTCACCAGCTCGTTCCACGCTAAAACATCTGAATTTAGTCGCCGAAGTAGCTGGTTTCAGCTTTAGGGCAGAATCTAAAAACACAGATTAAGTTGTTGACATTTTACAATTTTAAGTTGTATATTGTTAGAGTAAGGCTTAGCTAGGCGATTGTCAAGTGCGATCGCGCCAAAAAACAAAGCCCCCAAAAACAAAAGCCAGCGCCGCAAATTGGGCACTGGCCGATTCAAAATTAAAAAATCACCTCTATGATACACCATTCTTTGACGCCTCGCCCGATTACCGATCGGGAAAAACGAATCATTCAGCTTTACGCTGACTGTCAACTGGCGATGACTCCGCAGCAATTCTACGCAAAATGGGATGTCCCGCAAGAAGCTCTAGCTCTCATTTGCTGTCGATCGCTTTCTACTGTGCGTCGCTGGTTTACCAGGGGACGCAAGCACCGCCATCCCCAACTGCACGACTTGCGTCACCTCGCCTTGATGAATTTTCTGTTAGAGCATTTTGAAGCGATTCCCCCAGAACTTCGGCAACAACTTTGCTTAGCCAATTCGTAATCTTGCATTTTTTTCTAGCCACCTGACAAAGTAGGTGGCTAGAATTTAGCCCCCTATAATTAAGCTGAGACAATCCCTGACAAAAAACAGATTTTTTTACTTGGGAAGTCGCTATGCCTTTCAGTGTTTATAAAACCATTGATGCCCTTATCTTAAATCGCGAACCAATCCATCAAAACATAACAGAATAAATAACCCCACCCCAAATCCTGTCTAGACTTCGATCGATTAAAGGCTAAACTAATATAGAGTTTTACCATAAAAGTTTCTCCCCGTTCATGAACATCGCTTATTTAGTCAACCTATATCCCAAAGTCAGCCACAGCTTTATCCGCAGAGAAGTTATAGCCGTTGAAAATTGCGGCCTGAAAGTCGCACGCTTTTCGATCCGATCGTCCAAGTCAGAACTCGTTGATGAGGCCGACAAACTAGAGCAAGAATTGACTCAAGTAATCTTAGGAGTTGGTGTACAGGGGTTAGCGTGGGGTTTGCTCCGCCTTGCCGCAACTAGACCCATTCGATTCATCGAAGCTTTGCGCCTAACATTTCAAGTTGGCTGGCACTCGGAACGGGGGATTTTGCTGCATCTAGCTTATTTAGCAGAAGCTTGCATTCTTTTAAATTGGTTTGCAGAATCGGGTACAGCACACGTTCACGCTCACTTCGGGACAAATTCGACAACAGTTGCAATGCTGTGCCGCGTGCTTGGCGGCCCGACTTACAGTTTCACCGTTCACGGCCCTGAAGAATTTGATAAAGCCACACTTCTTTCCTTAGACGAAAAAATTAAGCGATCGACCTTTGTAGCAGCAGTTAGTTCCTTCGGTAAAAGTCAGCTTTTTCGGTGGTGCGATCGCACTTTTTGGTCAAAAATTCACGTCATACACTGCGGCGTAGATGCTGCATTTTTAGCTGCACCCTACGTCCCCATACCCGCAGCACCCCGCTTAGCTTGCATAGGGAGGCTCAGCGAACAAAAAGGTCATTTATTATTGCTAGAAGCTGCTAACTTGCTAGCAGTTCAAGGCTTAGAGTTTAAGTTGGTACTCGTAGGAGACGGGCCGCTGCGATCGGATATTGAACAGCAGATTCAGCAACTCGGCCTGCAAAATCATATAGAAATTACCGGCTGGGCCAGTGGCGATCGAGTTCAGCAAGAGATTTTAGCTTCACGGGCAATGGTATTGCCTAGTTTTGCTGAAGGTTTGCCCGTCGTAATTATGGAAGCCCTCGCTCTCAATCGGCCCGTAATTAGCACTTATGTTGCTGGCATCCCGGAGCTCGTAGAACCCGGTGTTTGCGGTTGGTTAGTTCCTCCCGGTTCCGCCGAAGCATTAGCCGTAGCAATGCGCGCGGCACTGGAAGCACCTCTAGAAAAGCTAGAACAAATGGGGAAAACAGGAGCCGAGAGAGTTGCTCAACAACACAATGTTGATTTAGAGGCAAAAAAATTAGTGGCGCTGTTTGAGAGTGCTTGAGAATTGTGCAAAACCTATTGATTAACTGACATCAAATCTGTTATACCAATTTTTTATGAGGCCCCGTAGAATCTGATCCCCCCTAACCCCCCTTAATAAGGGGAGTAGGGGGTGGGACAAGATTCTTCTCAAAGTCAACCCCTACTCCCCTTCTTAAGGGGGATTTAGGGGGATCGAGATATGTGCAACTTCACCTTAAATTGGTATTAGCATCGGAATTATTCATATATCTCTTCTCGACCTCTGCGTGAATCAACGTCAATCCATTGTCATCTGCGGTTAATAAATGCTCTTTTTTTAACTGCAGATACAGGCAGATTAACACAGATTAACGCAGATGAATTCTATCAATTCCGGTTGCAGCGTCCGTGATTGTTGACGGTTGACTGGATTTGACGCCCGACGATGCTACCGGGTTTGATATGAGATATTGCACCATGATTAATAAGTCTTTCAAGGGCGGGTTCTCCTGCCCACTCCACAGGAAAATTAATTGTTTGTGGAACAGGCCGGAAAGCCTGTTCCTTTAATTAAGTTGTAATTGTTTGTGGAACAGGCATCTTGCCTGTTCCTTTAATTAAAGCAACCTACTTACAAACTTTTTAAGGAATAGGAACAGACCGCAACAACTTGTCAACAATCGCCTTAGCCCTCTTTCCCCCTGCCGGAATTAATCGGTGAGAAAGTACGTGCGGTGCCAAATATTTCACATCATCAGGAGTCCCATAATCCCGGCCCTCCATAAACGCCAAAGCCTGCAAGGCCCGGTGCAAAGCCACCGCACCCCGGGGACTCACCCCCAGAGTAATCTCCTCATCCTCCCGCGTCGATCGCACCAAATCTACAATATACTGTTTCAAAGAGCCTTCCACCTTCACACCAGCGCACAAACGGCGCAATTCCTGCACTTCTTCCAAAGAAATACAAGGCTGCAAATCTTCAACAGCAAAACTATCAGAAAGCCGTTCCAACATTTGCAACTCTTCCAACGCAGCGGGATAGCCCAAAGTCAAAGACAAAGTAAACCGATCCATCTGGGCTTCCGGCAGCGGAAAAGTGCCTTGATATTCGATCGGGTTCTGAGTCGCAATCACAAAAAACGGCGTCGGAACATTTCGAGAAACTCCATCTACTGTCACCTGCTTTTCTTCCATCACTTCCAGCAAAGCTGACTGAGTTCGCGGCGTCGCCCGATTGATTTCATCGGCAAGCAAAACATTAGCAAAAACTGGCCCGGGCAAAAACTCAAACTCTCCGCTGCGCGGATTCCAAATATTAGTACCGGTGATGTCCGTCGGTAACAAATCGGGAGTGCACTGAATCCGCTGAAACTTGCCATCGATCGATCGCGCCAAAGACTTCGCCAGCAGCGTTTTTCCCACACCCGGCACGTCTTCCAGCAGCGCGTGACCGCCCGAAAGCACGGCTACCAGCACCAAGCGAATAGCATCCGCTTTGCCAACAATAGTTTTGCCTAGATTTTGTTTTAGCCGCTCAATATTTTGTCTCATATCCCTGATTTCTAATTGTTAATTGCTAATTGCTAATTGTCGAAAAGATATCAAGATTGCCAAAATCTTGAGTCTTTGCCTTGCGGACTTCGGATTTGTACAAGTAGAATTTAGTCTGACTCATCTTGCACCATTTTTAAAACCGATCGCCTGTTGTAGATCACATAATTATTAGACTTTAGCAGCTATAGCGGTTCTCAAGCGTGGTGAGGTATGGAGACGAGTCCTATGCCCTATGCCCTATGCCCTATACCCTATGCCCTATACCCTATGCCCTATGCCCTATGCCCTATGCCCTATGCCCTATGCCCTATGCCCTATGCCCTATGCCCTATGTCCTATGCCCTATGCCCTATGCCCTATGCCCTAGGCTATAATACGCTTCTAGCAATATCGCAATCTGCCTGAATTTGAGTTTTGAGAGCTTCCAGAGAAGCGAATTTTTGTTCGGGTCGCAAAAACTCTACCAAACTCGCGCTCAAGGTTTGACCGTACAAATCCCCAGACCAATCTAACAGGTGAACTTCCACAGTGGGTTGCAGGCCGTCTACCGTGGGGCGGCAGCCAACATTCATCACCCCATTGACAAAAAATAAATTTGATGCTATGCCGGGGATTATAGATTTGGGATTTTCCCGCTGATAGGAAGAACTTTCCTCTTTCATCTTTTCCCCTCCATGCTTCACCGAGACTCGCACCGCGTACACGCCAAAACGTGGCAAAAATTTTTCCGGCGGCAGTTCGATATTAGCAGTAGGAAATCCGATCGTCCTACCCAGCCGCTGTCCCCCAACCACAGTTCCGACTAAACTGTAAGGTCGCCCCAACAACTGATTCGCTCTTGTGAGGTCGCCGGATGCCAGACCTTCGCGGATTGCAGAACTGCTGATCCGATCGCCCTCACCGCAATTATGCAGCGGTACAAGAGCAACATCAATACCGTAACCAGAGGCGATCGACTGCAAATCCACAGCCGTTCCAGCGCGTCCCCGTCCAAACCGAAAATCAACCCCCACACTAATTCGACTCGCTTTTAGTTGTCGCACCAAAATTTCCTCGACAAACTCAGAAGCAGTCAAAGCCGCAAGTTCTCGATCGAACGGCAGCAGCACAAGTTGCTCGACGCCCATTGCTGCGAGCAATTCTACCTTTTCTGCCAGAGGTGTCAGCAGTTTTTTCGGTTGACCCGTAAAAAATTCTTGCGGGTGCGGATCGAATGTCACCACAGTGCCGTAAAGCCGATCGACCCCATCAGAATCGATCCCAGAGAGGCTGTTGCCCTCTGCCCTAGGGCCTATCAAACCATCGAAATTATGGCGGCTGTCGGCTCTATCGGGCGGTGCTGCTGAGTCATTTTCGCAGGTCGCCGGATGTTCGCTTTCCAAATTTTCATCTCTGCCAGCGTTGGAGAGCAAGTTTTGCCCCGACGCAATAACCGTCGCAGAATTTTGCCCAGGCGATCGATTTAAAATTGGCTGCACGACTTGTCGATGCCCTAGGTGCAAACCATCAAAGTTTCCCAAGGCAACAGAAGTTGGAGTCAGAGCAGCGGTACAAGAAGAAGTTACCCACACGCTTAAAATTTTGACATACTTAGCCAGATTGCGATCGCCAGTCGATTTTAGATTTTAGATTTTAGATTTTACTCCACAGATAAATCTGGAAGGTTGAACTTTGGTCTAAACTTTTTGGTTTTCCACGACAGGAGTACGTGGCACGGTATCCGTCTTTGACTGAGGTCAATCGATTTTAGATTTTAGATTTTAGATTTTCGATTGAAGCATTGACCCCACGGATAAATTCGGGGGGCAAGTTTCATGGGATACAGGTTTTTTATTTCACCGGTCCTGAGTCTGCTTTCGGAATGAATCCGGGGGCTTGTATCCTGGATGCTTTCGGTCAGGCAGATAGTCTCTGCCATTTATTCACAGCTTGCCAAAAAGAGCATCTGCTACACATAGAGCCGCAAAAGTTATTTTTGATGAAAAATAAATATTTTCGCTCTAACTGTAGGGAAGAAAAGTAATTGCCAATATTACTGACAGCCTTAAAACTATATTAAGTTTTGATTAAAAAAACTAAAACACAGAGTAGAAATTGTCAGAAATTATCAAGCTCCACTGCCTAAATTGTTGTCTGAGGCAGACGAACTCAAACAAGTTTCGATAAATCTGATGCACAATGCTTTACAAGCGATAGAGAATTGCCGAGTTTTAAAAGTAGAGGTGAGAGCAGAAAATCAGAGCCTGCTCGTCAGTGGCAACTGAATTACCCGGAAATTTGGCCCCGAATATTCGATCCGTTCTTTACCAGAAAACCCGCCGACGAAGGCAGCGGATTGGGACGGGAGATTGTTAAAAAAAGTGTGGAAAAACATTCGGGTAAAATAGAAGTAACATCAGTTATCGGTCAAAGGACGTGTATTGTGTCAATTTCGATCGCCATCAAGGGCGATCGCACTAAAAATCATACCAATGCGCGACTAAATAAAAATGCAACTCTAGACCGATGTCAAATCTCGATTGCGGTTAGCGTGTCGCGACTGTAAAATCGGAAATCTAAAATGGTATTAAGTCCCGGTTCCGCCTGCATCTATCCCCCTTGATTGGCCCATGTCAACAACAGTTTCTGATACCCAAAGCTTGCTAGAACAGGCGATCGACCCCAAACTACCTGTGCTGCCTCCAGACACACCCTTGAAAGTCGCAATTGCTGCCATGACTGAGGCGAGTGCCAGTTGCATTTTAATCGCGTTTGAGCAGCAATTGCTCGGAATTTTTACAGAAGGCGATGTTGTGAAAATAACTGCTAGCGGTATTTCGCTAGCAGGGGTGGCAATTTCTGAGGTGATGACTGAAAACCCGATCGCCCTGAACCTCGATCAAGCGGGGAATATCTTGAAGGTATTGAGCATATTGCGATCGAAAAGAATCCGTCATTTACCCCTCCTAGACGAAGGTGGCAACTTGCTAGGCGCTATCACCTGCGAAAGCATCCGTCAAATCCTCAAACCGGCAGATGTGCTGAAAATGTGGCGCGTCCAAGAAATTATGACTACACAATTAATAGTTACCTCAAGCAGCGCCTCAGTTTTAGAAGTCGCAAAACAGATGAGAACCCACCGGAAAAGCTGCATAGTCATTTGCACGGACAGCGACAACCAAAATCAGAAACCTGTGGGCATAATTACAGAACGCGACATTGTTAAATTCCAAGCTTCTGGACTAGATTTCGCAGATACTCCCGTCACCGCCGCGATGAGTTTTCCGCTGATACCGTTGCAGGTAAAAGCCACCTTGTGGCAGGCTCACCAGTTAATGCAGCAGCACGGCATCCGGCGCTTGGTGGTGGTGGACGAGGAAGGATATTTAGCCGGAATTGTGACTGAAAGTAGCCTGCAGCAGGTCTTAGATCCGGTAGAAATGCACGCAAATGTCGAGCTTTTGCAGGAAACACTTGCCGACAAAATTCAGGAGTTGAACAAAATGAACGAACAATTGCAAAAAGAAGCGTTGCGGAGAAGAGAAGTAGAGGAAAAGTTTCGGGTTTTAAATGATAATTTGGAAGAACAAATTAAACAGCGGACTTTAGAATTAATTAATGCCAACAGTCAGTTAAAAAAGGAAATACAAGACCGCACAACCGCTGAATCTGAAGTTCGCCGCCTCAACACCGAACTCGAACAGCGAGTTCTAGACCGCACGGTTCAACTAGCAGCCAGTAACGAAGAATTGCAGCAACAAATTAGCGATCGCAAATTGCTCGAAGAAAAATTGCACTTTTCTGAAAAGAAAGTCCGCGCCGTTTTTGAAGCGATGACCGACATCGTTCTCGTGCTAGACAGTCAGCGGAACATAGAAGTTTTGCCAACGAATGTGGCAGCGGCTTCTGAGCCTGATTGTGATATAGTCAGCTTGACCATAGAACATTTTTTTGACGACGACAACCCGGATGATTGGTGGGTGTTAGTTCAGCAAGTGTTAGAAACACAACAAACACTCAATTTTGACTACAGCTTAACAGTTTGTGGTCGCGAAATTTGGTTTTCCGCCTGCATTTCCCTGTTCTCAAAAGATGGAGTCATTTGGGTTGCCCGCAACATCAACTCCCGCAAAATAGCCGAGTCAGCGCTGTGCAAAAAAAATGCAGAATTATCTCATACCTTAGAAGAACTGAAGCGGACTCAAAAAGAACTCATTCAATCAGAAAAAATGGCAGCCCTCGGACAGTTAATTGCCGGAGTTGCTCATGAAATCAATTCTCCTTTAGGGGCGATTCGCTCTTCTGTGCAGAACATCGCCGACTTCTGGACCGAACAATTGCAGCAGTTGCCGATATTTTTTCAACAACTATCCCCGGAGCGGCGGCAGGATTTCTTTGCTTTGCTACACCAGTCCAGCCAAGAAACAGATACCTTATCTAGTAAAGAAAAACGTCAGTTAAAAAAACTTTTGCAAGGGCAATTAGAATCAGAAAACATTGACGACGCTGCCAGTCTTGCCTGTACTTTATTAGATATCGGCATCGGCAATAATGTAGAACCTTTTTTACCTTTGTTGAAAGACAGCCAAAGCCGAAATATTGTAGAAACCGCATACCAATTTGCTACAGTACAAAAAAGCACTAGAAATATTGCTACTGCCACAGATAGGGCAGCCAAAATCGTTTTTGCTTTGAAAAGCTACTCTCGTTACGACCAGTGGGGTTCCAAAGTAATCGCTAATATTACCGACGGTATTGATACTGTTCTAACGCTTTACAACTACCAAATCAAACACGGTGTGGAAGTCGTCAGAAACTATGGTACTAATTTGCCCCCGGTGCTATGCTATCCTGATGAACTCAATCAAGTTTGGACAAATTTGGTTCACAATGCTTTACAAGCGATGGGCAACAAAGGAGTGTTACAAATTGATGTCAAATGCCAAGCGAACGCAATATCAGTCAGTATTACCGACAGTGGCCCCGGCATTCCTCCAGAGATTATGCCGAGAATTTTTGATCCCTTTTTCACAACTAAACCTCCAGGGGAAGGCAGCGGTTTGGGATTAGATATAGTTCAAAAAATTCTGGACAAACACCAAGGTGAGATGCAAGTAGAAAGCGTGCCTGGTCAAACAAAATTTACTATCTCCTTGCCCATCGAAATTCCTTGATAGCCATAAAAAAAATAGGTAAATGCACCCATTCTTAAAATTTAATAGAAGTAAAATTTTATGCTGAAACCAGTAATTTTGTGCGTTGATGATGAAGTTGTGGTCTTAAATAGTTTAAAAATTCAGCTTAAAAAAGAATTTGGGGATGCTTACCTCTATGAAGTAGCAGAAAACGCAGATGAAGCTATGGAAATTCTGGAGGAAATTCAGAAAGAAGATGAAAGTGATATTTTGGTCATAGTATCTGACTGGTTAATGCCAGGGATTAAAGGAGATGATTTTTTGATTATGGTTCACCAAAAATATCCTAAAATTGTGAAGGTCATGCTGAGCGGGCAAGCAAACGAAGTAGCAATAGCACGGGTGAAAGAGCAAGCAAACTTGCACCGTTGTTTGTACAAGCCGTGGGAACGCCAAGAATTAGTAGAAACAATAAAATCTGGGTTAAAAAAAATATGAACCATAAACCTGTGATTATTTGCGTGGATGACGAACCGATAATTCTTGAAAGTTTGAAAATTGAGTTAAAAAAAACCCTGGGGGAAGAACATTTATTAGAAACCGCTGAAGGCGGCGAAGATGCTTTAGAGTTAATCGAGGAATTACTGGCTGATGGCTGCGAAATCGTAGCAGTAATTTGCGATTATCTGATGCCGAATATCAAAGGGGACGAATTGCTGAAGCAAATTCACAGAATTTCCCCAAAAACTATCAAAATTATGCTGACGGGGCAAGCAGACCTCGAAGCAGTGGCGAATACGATTAAATATGCTAAATTGTACCGATATATATCGAAGCCTTGGCAGTCAGAAGACTTGAAGTTGACGGTAAAAGAAGCCATCAATAGCTATTTTATGGAGAAGCAATTAGCGGAACAAAATGCTCAACTCCAAAAGCTAAATCAAGAATTGGAAACTTTAGTCGAGGAGCGGACTGCACAACTACGCTTGTCTGAGGAAAAGTTTGCTAAAGCTTTTCGTTCGTCTCCCAACCCGATTACTATTACCAGATTTAATGACGGTCGTTATTTAGAAATTAATGAGGCTTTTTGCCAGACAATCGGTTATTCTGCCGCAGAAATTCTCGATCGCACGGCGATTGATTTGAATCTTTGGGAAAATATACAAGCCCGCGCTGAGTTGTGTAAAATGTTAGATGAAAAACAAATTATTCTCAACTACGAATTTGATTTTCGCACTAAAACAGGGGAACTCAGAACCGGGCTACTGTCAGCAGAAATCATTGACATTCATGGCGAAACCTGCGTGATTTCTGTGATTCAAGATATTAGCGATCGCAAATTAGCCGAAGAAAAACTCCGATCAGTAGCGGCTTCTTTAGCAGCAGCGCAAAGAATCGCCCGTGTCGGTAATTGGGAATGCGATTTATCGACCAACACAACTACTTGGTCGCAAGAGTTATCTCGGATTTTTGGGATTGAGCCAACTCAGCCTGCGCCAACACTAACTGAGTTTTCGCAATACGTGCATCCCGACGATAGACAAAAGTGGCAAACAACGATCGACGCTGCTATTGCTAGCGGGCAATCTTACACTTTGGAATATCGAATTCTGCGGCCGGAACCGAAAATTGCTGCCGATAATTCCCCGTCACAAATAAGTGAAGGCGGCTTCATCCGCTACATCGAAGCCAGAGGAGAAGTAGTTGTCAACCAACAAGGGCAAGTGACAAAACTATTCACAACTTTGATGGACATTACCCCACGCAAGCTGGCAGAACTAGCCCTAGCAGAGAGCGAAGAAAAATACCGTCATTTAGTTGAAACTTCCCAAGATATTATTTGGTCTTGCAATGATCAAGGCCACATTACTTTTGTGAACCAAGCAGTTAAACAAATATACGGTTACGAGCCTGAAGAAATGCTTGGCTGTTCTTTTAGCGATTTTTTAGCTCCAGGAGAGATAGACTGGAAATGGGAACTTCAGCAGCGCTTACTGACAGGAAAAACTGTGTTTCAGTACGAAAATATAGTATTAGGAAAAGACGGCAGAAAGATTGATGTAACTACCAAGGCGATCGCGCGCATGGACGCTGAAGGAAATATCATCGGCACAACAGGCACTGCTAGCGATATTACCGAACGCAAACAAGCTGAAATAGTCCTGCAAAAAGCCAAAGAAGAAGCCGACAGAGCGAACAGGGCAAAAAGCGAATTTCTCTCGAATATGAGCCACGAATTGCGAACTCCCCTCAACGCAATTCTCGGTTTCAGCCAACTGCTAGCCCGCGACCCAGACCTCGGTGCCGACCAACAGCAATACTTAGGAATTATTACCCAGAGCGGGGAACATTTGCTCGTTCTGATCAACAATATTTTGCAAATGTCAAAAATTGAAGTCGGGCTGGTGACACTTAATAACAGCACCTTCGACTTGCACAAACTGCTAAAAAATACTGAAAATATGCTGAAGCTGCAAGCCGAAAAAAAAGGGTTGCAGTTAATTTTTGATTGCCCAGCCGACCTACCTCAATATATAGAAAGTGACGAAAGCAAGTTGCGACAAGTATTGATCAATGTAGTGGGAAATGCTATTAAGTTTACGACCGAAGGTGGTGTTAATTTGAGAATCAAACATGAGTTGTTGAAAACTAAAACTCATGGAGAGATGCCGCCAATTGACTGTTGCTGTTTGCTATTTGAAGTGGAAGACACTGGTTCAGGAATTTCTGCGGCAGAAATGGACAATTTATTTAAACCTTTCGCGCAAACTGAAAGCGGAAAAAAAGCTCAAGAAGGAACAGGTTTGGGCTTGCCAATCAGCAAGCAGTTCGTTAAGTTAATGGGAGGGAAGATGACGGTAACAAGCACCCCCGGTCGCGGCAGCATTTTTAGATTTGATGTTAAAGTTTCGCTCCCTAATGAAATGGAAATTCAGGTGGCTCAAACAGCTAGCCGAGTGGTCGGTCTCGAACCAGGACAGCCAGAATACCGGATTTTAGTTGTTGACGATCGCCTGGAAAGCCGCTTGCTGTTGGTCAGAATGCTGACATCGCTAGGCTTTGCGGTGCAGGAAGCTGAAAATGGCGTTCAAGCTGTGGAAATGTGGTCGAGTTGGGAACCTCATTTGATTTGGATGGATATGCGGATGCCGGTGATGGACGGTTACGAAGCTACTAAACAGATTAAAGCGCATTTGAAAGGTCAAGTAACGGTGATTATTGCTCTGACTGCAAGTGCTTTTGATGAAGAGCGATCGGTGATTTTGTCTGCTGGTTGCGATGATTTTGTAGCGAAGCCTTTTCGGGAGCAAGTGATTCTGGAAAAGATGGCTAAGTATCTGGGAGTCCGCTATGTTTACGATCGAGAAGCTTCGCTAAGTTATGATGCTGCGGTGTCCGCCGAGGTTTCCACGGCAACTGAAACGGCTGATTTGCCTTTTACGCTCAATACTTCATTTTTGGAAGCGATGCCTGCTGAATGGGTTGATGAATTGTATTCTGCGGCCGATGCGGTTGATAACGAGGAGATTTTTCGGCTGTTGTTGTCGATCCCTCCTATTAATGCTAGTTTCGGCAGCGCGATCGCTGATTTGGCGAATAACTTCCGGTGCGATCGGATTATCGATTTGATTGAGGAGTTTAGAAATTGTTGAAGGATGAAAGAAGAAGGGATAATAGGGGCAGGTTCAGGATTATTGATGATGTAGGTCGATCGCCTAGGGAGCATCTCATATTTGTAAAAATACTTCTTCTGGCTCCTTCCTTCTGCCTCTTTCCTCCTGCCTCCTGCCCCGCAGCTTCGGGCCTCAAAACTCCAATTTCTAGCTTAGCTGCCAAAATGAGATGAGCCCCTTTAATCTCCCATCTCAAATCTTAACTAGGATAAGTTGTGTAAATATAAAATGAGTTGATTGAGGATGGAGTGCTATAATGACTTTTTAACCAGTTTTCAGCATTTCAACACTTCTTAAATTAACAAAAAATAACCAGCGATGACCAACAATCACAGAGAAGAAAATAAAGGCAACATATTAATTGTTGACGATACTCCCGAAAATTTGCAAGTTTTATCAGCAACGCTGTGCGATCGGGGCTACAAAGTCCGCGGCGTAATTAGCGGCAAAATGGCAATCAGAGCCGCGCGATCTGGTTCTCCAGATTTGATTTTGCTGGACATCAAAATGCCGGAAATGGACGGCTACGAAGTCTGCACGCAGCTCCAGGCAGATCCGAAGACATCAGAAATTCCCGTTATTTTTATCAGCGCTTTAGATGAGGTATTGGACAAATTAACCGCATTTCAAGTGGGAGCGGTAGATTATGTCACAAAACCGTTTCATGTAGCAGAAGTTTTAGCGCGAATCGAACACCAACTGACTATCCAAAGACTGAAAAAACAATTAATCGATCGCAATAAAGAACTGCAAGAAGAAATAATAGAACGCAAAAAAGCCGAAGAAGCAGCGGCCGCTGCATCCCTCGCAAAAAGTCAATTCGTTGCCAACATGAGCCACGAATTGCGGACTCCCCTGAACGCCATCCTGGGTTTTACCCAAGTCATGAGCCGCGACTCTTTGCTCAGCCACGAAAATCTCGAAAATCTCCGAATTATTAACCGCAGCGGTCAACATTTGCTGGAACTAATTAACGATGTTTTAGACTTGTCGAAAATAGAAGCAGGGATAATTGCCTTAGATGAACGCAGCTTTGACCTTTATCTACTCCTCGACACTCTCGAAGAAATGTTTCAAATCAAAGCTGAAACAAAAAAAATGCAACTGAGATTTTCCGTCGAGGCTAATGTTCCCCAATATATAAAAACTGACGAAAAAAAGCTGCGCGTCTGCTTAATTAACCTGCTGGGAAATGCCATGAAATTCACTCCCGAGGGGGGCAGTATTTGGCTGCGCGTGAGCGTGGAAAGCAACCAGCCGCAGTCGGTAGAATCGGGAAGTTATCCTAACTATACGTCGCTCGAACCATTGTTAATTTTGTTTGAAGTTGAAGACACGGGAATTGGCATTGCAACAGCAGAATTTGATACTTTATTTGAGGCTTTCGTGCAAACACAAGCCGGGAGAAAAGCGGCTGATGGTACGGGATTGGGTTTGACAATTACTAAAAAATACGTGCAGATAATGGGCGGGGATATTAGGGCCAAAAGTGTTGTAGGTGAGGGAAGCAGTTTTAAATTTAATATCCGAGTATTTGCCGCTATTTCGTCTGAAATAACAGTGGCGACATTGCAGCGGGTGATCGGACTAGAAGCAGATCAACCAATTTATCGGATTTTAGCAGTAGACGACAATCCAGACAATCGGCTGCTGCTGCTTAAAATGTTACAACCAATTGGTTTTGAAGTCCGAGAAGCGGAAAATGGCTACCAAGCTGTTGAACTTTGGGAAAGTTGGCAGCCTCATTTAATTTGGCTGGATACGCGAATGCCAGTAATGGACGGTTTTGAAGCTGTCCAACGAATTAGATATAAAGAGAAACAAACTCAGTGGAAAACTGTAATTATTGCTCTGACTGCTAGCACTTTTGAGGAAAGAAAAGACGAAATTATCGCCGCAGGTTGCGACGATTTTGTGCGAAAACCTTTTCAAGAACAAATCCTCTTTGATAAGATGGCTTGCTATTTGGGAGTGCGCTATCTTTATCAAGAGTTGCCCCAGCTCCCAGTCGGGGCTTTACGGCGTTATTGTGTGAAGGAAAAACCCGATTCATTTTTCGGAGGGCTGCTGGCTCAGATGCCTCAAAGCTGGGTGCAGGAACTCTACGACGCCGCTAATGATGTTAATGAAGAGCTAGCGATTCAACTTGTCGATCGCATCTGGGAAAGTCATCCAATTTTAGCTGAGGCTTTAAAAGATTTGCTTGCCGATTACCGACTCGACAAGATAATGGATTTAACTCAATCGAGTTTAAAATAAATGGATAATAGCGAAATTAAAGTATTGGTGGTTGATGACCAACCAAGCAATCTGCGGTTCTTATCCAAACTGCTAACATCCCAGGGGTATCAAGTTTACCGAGCTATTTGCGGGCCACTGGCGTTGCATGTTGCGATCGCCCATTGCCCGGATTTAATTTTGCTCGACATTAGAATGCCGGAAATGAACGGTTATGAAGTTTGTCGGAGACTGAAAGCGACACCAGAAACCGAACAAATTCCGGTAATTTTTTTAAGCGTCTTAGATGAAATGAATGATAAATTACAAGCTTTTCGAGTAGGAGGCGCCGACTATATTACTAAACCATTTCAAGTAGAAGAAGTTTTAGCGCGCATCGACAAGCAAGTCCGCTTGCAAAAACTGCAACAGCAATTAAAAGAGCAAAATTATCAACTGCAACAGTCACAGTCGCTGCTTGCTAGCATATTAAATAGTTCCTTAGACTGTGTGGTGGCTTATTCGGCTGTCCGCGACAGTGAGGGAAATATTGTAGATTTCCAGTGGCTCTTGATCAACCCTGCCGCCGAAAAATTTTATGGGCTGCTATTCAATGACATAGTTGGCAAGAATTTGTTATCCCAAGTTTCCCAAGTTAGCAATAACGGGTTATTTGATTTGTATGTTTCTGTAGTAGAAACAGGAGAAACTGTAGACCAAGAAATTTATTACGAACAGGAGCGAGATACAATTGTTTGGCTGCACATTGTGGCGGTAAAATTAAACGATGGTCTGGCAGTAACATTTCGTAACATCACCGAGCGCAAACGAGCAGAAATTGCCCTACGAGACAGCGAAGAACGCTTCCGCGCGATATTCGAGCAAGCAGCAGTCGGCATAGCTAAAACCGCACTTTGTGGTAAATTTATACGGGTAAATCCCGGCTTTTGTCAAATAGTCCGCTATGCAGAATCGGAATTGTTACAGCAAAATTGGCAGGCAATTACTCACCCGGATGACAGAGAAGCGGACAGAGAATACCTGCGCTCGCTGTTATCCGGGAAGATTCAAACTTTTTCTGTGGAAAAGCGTTTGGTATGCAAAGATGACGCAGTGCGCTGGGCAAATGTTACTGTTTCGGCAATGCGCGATGTCAAGGGGACGCTGCAGTATTTGATTTGTGCGATCGAGGATATTTCCGAACGCAAGCTGGCACAAGAATTGCTGCAAGAGAGTTTAGACACTCAAACCCGCTACGCTCAAGAATTAACTCGTTCTAATGCCGAACTAGAACAGTTTGCTTACGTGGCTTCTCACGATTTGCAAGCGCCTTTGAGTACGATTGTCGGCTACGCTCAACTATTAGAAAAGCGCTGTCACAACCAACTTGATGCCCAAGGGAATAAATTTATCCGCAATATTGTTAACTCTTGCGGGCGGATGCAGGGGCTGATTGATGACTTGCTGGAGTATTCGCGGGTAGGTCGCAGTGAGAAACCTTTTGATGTGATAGATTGCAATCGGGTTTTTGAGGATGCTTGCGCTAATTTGCAGTTGGCCATCCGCGAGAATCAAGCTTCTGTTACTAGGGGGGATTTGCCCAGGGTAAAAGGTGACAGTTTTCAACTGCTGCAACTGTTTCAAAATTTAATTGGTAACGCCATTAAGTACCGCAGCAGTGAGGCGCCGGTGGTGCAGGTGGACGCTTCGTGTCAGGAGGATAGCTGGGTGTTTTCAGTGCAGGATAATGGTATTGGGATTGCCTCACAGTACCATCCGCGAATTTTTCAGATTTTTCAGCGCTTGCACACCCAAAAACAGTATTCGGGAACTGGTATCGGTTTAGCGATTTGTCAAAGAATTATCGATCGGCACGGCGGCAGCCTTTGGGTAGAATCAGAACCCAATCGAGGCTCGACTTTTTATTTTTCTATTCCTATATCAAAGTGAAGTCAATCGATTTTAGATTTTAGATTTTAGATTTTAGAATTGAAGAAAGCGACCCCACTGATAAATCCGGGGGCTGGTGATATCGATTTGAGATTTGAGATTTGAGATTTGAGATTTGAGATTTGAGATTTGAAGAAAGCGACCCCACTGATAAATCCGGGGGCTTGCGATCAGGATTCGGAGCTTGTTTCTCGCTCCACGGATGAATCCGGGGGCTTGTCAGCAAATTGCTTGATTGTCACCCGTCCTTTACTTAAGCTTTAAATATCTTTATCTGTTCTTTACAAAAATGCTTATAAAGTGTAGCATATTCACTGATGACATCGAGCTAAAAATCTATCAATATAAATCTATTAGCTCTATCCTTATACAACTTATAAATCAGCGGTGCGCGCAAGACTTGTTAATTTTTTTCAACTGTACCCAGAGCATCTTGCTTTGGGATGCAAGAGTTTCCCTAGTAGTTCGGGGAGAAGGATTTGTGAGGTGTTTGCAGTTTGCAGGTTGTCGGACAGACTGCAAAGTGAAACAAGCATGATTCGCAAACCTTTGCAAATGGAGAAAAACCGTAAATTGCTGCAACACAATTTCAGTGTTCTCAGCCAGATTTACCGGATGATGGCAAGAGATTCTTTGCAGGTACTCAGACACGGCTCAAAGTCCCGCAACCTCACAAAAGACGTTCCTAGTGAGGCAAAGCCGTGAATTGTAAAAAGAAAAAATTTACTCTTTTAATAGCAAACGATGACGAGGACACGCGCTTTTTGGTGGAGGAAGCACTGCGAGAAGTTCGATTAGCAATTACGAGCGAATTTGTGGAAAATGGAGAACAAGTGCTAGACTACTTGTACCGTCGCGGTCAATATCTTGGTAGCAGCAATTGGCACCAGCCAGACTTGATACTTTTGGATCTGAATATGCCGAGGCTGGACGGACGAGAAACACTAACTTCGATCAGAGCTGACCCCCATTTGCAACAAATTCCGGTTGTAATGCTCACCACTTCCCACCGCAGAGGAGATATCTTGCTTTGCTACCGCTTGGGAGCCAATTCTTTCATATCCAAACCAGTCACTTTTGAAGGCTTGCTTGAAGTAATGAAGACTTTATGTGAGTATTGGTTTGAAATCGTTTCACTCCCGCCGGATATGTAAGCATTAATGGAGCGCTAAATGCTTAGTTTGAGTGTATAGTGAATTTGATCGGCCGAAATATTGGCCGATCGCAAGTATCGCTATCAAAACAAAAAAGTTGCTTTCGACGCGCTCCGAAGGCTATAGTTGTGTTAACACGTCACCAATGTCTGAAAATTTTGTTGGTTGAGGATGACCTCGGAGCTCCGACAATGATCGAAGACCTTCTAGGGTCATTCAGCGAGTCTCTATTTCTGCTCCAAACTGTTAAGTCTCTGGAGATAGGAGTTGGGCGTCTGGAAGTAGACAAGTTTGACGCCGTACTATTAGATTTGTCAGTGTCAGACAGCTTGAGGGGAAGCGAGGATCTCGCAGTTTTGAAAGGGCGATGGCCCACATTGCCAATTGTGGTGCTGACAGATATCAGCGATGAAAATATGGCCCGGTCAGTATTGCGCTGGGGCGCTCAAGATTGTTTGGTAAAGGGAAGATTTCACAGAACTCTGCTGGTGCGGGCAATCCATTACGCGATCGAACGCCAGCAAATCGAAGAACAATTGCGGCAGCAGGCTCTCCGACAGCGCCTGTTGGGGAAAATGATCGAACATATTCGATCGTCAATAGATCCGGCAAGCATTCTCCAAAATACCGTTGCAGATGTGCGACAATTTCTCCAAACAGACCGCGTTTTAATTTATCGCTGTCAGGATTGGGTGTCTCAATTGGACGGGGAAGAGCACAAAGGTGCGATCGTCGCAGGTGACGGTTTGCCAGAAGGTGATATTGAAAACCAAAATATTAGTGCTGCTTTGGCGGTATCCTGCTTTATTTTAGTCGAATCCCAGTCGGTACAAGCAATAGCAGATGTCAGCACTGCCCCCTTGGCTGGCAGTTGCAAAGAATTGTTGACAGATTGTGAAATTGCAGCAGTTATAAGCGTACCAATTTGGCAATCAGGCGACTGGGAAACGGCAAAAGAAACACAAGAAGCCACGGTTTGGGAAGTCGAGAACAATCAAGATGCAGCGGAAAATTATATCGGGAACCAGGCGAGTGGCAAACCGCAGGCGCACAGTAAAAATTTGCCGGATTCGATCGCAGAAAATGGCCATAGTTTGTGGGGAATGCTGACAGCATACAATTGCTACGGTGTCAGGGAATGGCAGCAGTGGGAAATAGATTTTTTAGAGCACTTGGCAAATCAAGTGGCGATCGCGATCGAACAATCTCAACTTTACCGCAAGCTAGCAATAGCCAATCAAAAATTGCAGCAACTGGCAACTACTGACGGACTGACTGGCATTGCCAATCGCCGCCAGTTCGATCGCATTTTGAGCTTAGAGTGGCGCAGATTGGCAAGAGAGGAACTGCCACTGTCTTTAATTATGTTTGACATCGACTTTTTTAAACTTTACAACGAGTTTTATGGGCATCTCGGCGGGGACGATTGTTTGCGCCAAGTTGCGGGGGCGATCGCCAGCGCCACCAACCGGGCTGGGGATTTGACTGCCCGCTACGGTGGCGAAGAATTTGCCCTAGTGCTGCCCAACACCAGCGCCCAAGGGGCAAACGCTGTCGCCCGGAAAATTTGCGACGGCATCGCCGGCTTGAAACTGCCCCACGCGCGATCGTCGATCGGCCCCTACGTTACCCTCAGTTGCGGCATTGCGACAGCGATTCCTTCTGCCCAGGAATCTCCCACCACCCTAATTCACAGCGCTGACAGCGCCCTTTATCAAGCCAAAACCGAAGGCAAAAATCGCATTTGTCACGCCAGGAGTAACTCGGAATCTTCCCCAATTTTTATGTAAAAGTTGAAGGTAATATCATTTCCGGTTACACCAGAATGATGTTGACTGTTGACTGTTGACTGTTGACTGTTGACTGTTGACTGTTGACTGTTGACTGTTGACTGTCAACAGTGAAATCGAATTTACTATTCCGATGCTAACGGATTTGATATAATTGGTAATTTGTAATATCGTGTTTGATTTTTCACTCACAACGGTATTTGATATTACTGAGATGTTGCACCCTTCTCAATTACTTGTTGAGGAACAGGCAAGATGCCTGTTCCACGAGAAAATTCACTCTTTGTGGAACAGGCATCTTGCCTGTTATTTTGAAGGGTGCAAGAGCTGAGATATTACCCATTTCCGCATTTGATATTACTGAGATGTTGCACCCTTCTCAATTACTTGTTGAGGAACAGGCAAGATGCCTGTTCCACAAGAAAATTCACTCTTTGTGGAACAGGCCGAAAAGCCTGTTCTTGAGAATCGTGCAAGATGTGAGATAGTAACCATTTCCGCTTCCTAATTTCCAATTACCAATTGCTAATTATTGCCCCAAATTTGAATTCCTACCAGTTAAATTCGGCCGCACTGGAATTTCAATCAAAAACTCCGCGCCCTCTCCCGGTGTCGAAATACAACTCAATCTGCCGCCGTGGCGATCGACTATAATCGAGTGAGAAATCGACAGTCCCAAACCCGTGCCCTTGCCCACAGGTTTAGTCGTGAAAAAGGGGTCAAACAGCCTCGATCGCACTGACTCCGGTATCCCCCCCCCGTTGTCGGCAATCGATACCGCTACGAAGTCCGCAGCCGCCTGATAACTGCGAATAGCGATCGTGCTGGGATGTCGATCGCACTCCTCGATCGAACGCTGCTTGTCCCGTTCTTCCAAAGCATCGATCGCATTAATTAAAATATTCATAAATACCTGATTCAACTCGCCCGGAAAACATTCAATTTGTGGCAAGATTTGGTAATCTTTAACTATCAGAATTTCTCCTGGACTGCTGTGAGATTTTAAGCGATTTTGCAAAATCATCAAAGTGCTATCAATTCCTTCGTGAATGTTAACCGCCTTCCCTGCGGACTCGTCCAATCGGGAAAAATTACGCAACGATTTCACGATTTCGACAATTCGCTCGGTTCCTACTTGCATCGAATTAAACAATTTCGGGAAATCCTCAGCAATATAAGCCAAGTCTATTTCCTCAATTTTCTGCAAGACTTGGGCGGGAGGATGAGGACAGTAATGCTGGTAAACTTTAATCAATTCCAGCAAATCTAAAGTGTAATTGCGAGCCGGATTGAGATTGCCGTGAATAAAGCTAACAGGATTATTAATTTCGTGAGCAACACCAGCAACTAACTGACCCAAGCTCACCATTTTTTCATTTTGAACGAGCTGAGCTTGAGTCGTTCGCAGTTTGTTAATAGCTGCTTCTAACTCTAGCGCTTTTGAACGTTCTCGCGCTTCCGATTCCTGCAAAGCTGACTCGGCTTGTTTGCGATCGGCAATTTCACTTTGTGCTTGCTCAAACAGCATTGATTGCTGGATCGCGATCGCCAACTGCACGCTAATTTGTTTGAGACACTCGACCTCAATTTCCAGCCAGTGGCGAGGGCCCGCGCACTCGTGGGCAATCAATAGCCCCCACAACTTCTCGCCTTGCAAAATTGGCA
Organism: Microcoleus sp. T2B6; assembly: GCF_036700475.1. Taxonomy (NCBI): domain Bacteria; kingdom Bacillati; phylum Cyanobacteriota; class Cyanophyceae; order Oscillatoriales; family Microcoleaceae; genus Microcoleus; species Microcoleus sp. T2B6. The sequence continues at coordinate 73,290 of NZ_JAUBOZ010000015.1, forward strand.
CTACCAAATTAGCTCGCACCTGAAATTGACTTAATAAATTAAGGTAGCACTGGGAAAGACCAGCTTTGTAAATATCATCTACAGGTACAGCGCGACCGTGTTCGTAAGCAGAAGCATAGCTGTATTCAAAGCAGGGATCGTTAATAGTTAGTCCCTGAATCGATCGCCACTTTTGGCCCACCGACTCGACAGTTACAAAACCGCTCCTATCGGGATTAAAGCGATAAATTATTGTCCTGTCTGTTTGCAAAAATTGCCGTACTTCAGCCACAGCTTTTGTCAAAATTTCTTTTAAATTGAGAGAAGAGCGAATGCGTTCCAGCATCTCTACCACCAAGCGTTCTCGCTTTAATTGCTGGCGCAAGATAGCCTCGGCAAGTTTGCGAGAGCTAATATCTTCAATCACAGCAATTACATAGCTAGGTTCCCCAAACCCATCCCGCACTAAAGATACAGTCATATTAGTCCAAACAAATGAACCGTTTTTGCGAATAAAGCGTTTTTCAAGGGAATAATTAAAAATTTCCCCAGCTAACAGTCTGTCGCGCGACTCGGCATCTGCTGCTACATCTTCGGGGTGAGAAATCTCCCCAACATTTCGCGATTTCAGCTCCAATTCTGAGTATCCCACAATATTGCAAAACCCTTGATTTGCATTCAAAAATTGACCGTCGCGCCACACTTTAACAATGCCAATCGCCGCTTGTTCAAATACAGCGCGAAATCGCTGTTCGCTTTCTTGTAAAGCAATTTCTGCTTTTTTGCGATGGCTAATGTCCATTGCCGTGCCAAACAGCCGCACCACCTGACCCAACTCATTTTTAATAGCTTGTCCTTTAGCGTTAACGTGCCTAATTTCTCCTGATGGGAAATAGATGCGGTGGTCGATATCGTAAGCTGTTCCTTCAGTCACTGCTTTTTGTACAACTTCTGCGAACCTTTCTTTGTCATCGGGATGAATTTGCTCTAAAAGTTCTTCCATTGTCGGTGGCAGATTCAATTCTCGACCATAAACTCGAAACAGTTCTTCCGACCAAGTAATAAGTCCTGCCTCCCTATCGAATTCCCAATTGCCGATGCGGGCTATTTTTTGCGCTGCTTGCAACTGTTCGGCAAGTAGTTGCAGAGATGCGATCAACTGCGTTTTTTCGGCTTCTGCTGCCACGCGGGCGCTGATATCTTTGTGAGTGCCCGTTATCCGCAACGGCGCACCCCATTCGTCGTACTCGACTACCTTGCCCATTGCCAGAATCCACTGCCAATTGCCCGCTTTGTTGAGCATCCGAAATTCAAATTCATAAATCTCAGTCTCACCTTCCAAATAGGAATTTAAACATTCCATTACCTTCCCTCGGTCTTCTGGATGCAGCAAACTTTCCCAACCTTTGAGGTTGTTTTCAATTTCGGTTTCTGCGTAGCCAAGCATTGATTTCCAATGAAAATCGAAATAAGTTTCGCCAGTAGCTATATTCCAATCCCACAGCCCCAAAGAGCTGCCTGAAACCGCCAACTGCAATCGCTCTTGACTGAGTTTTAATGCCGATGCGGTGCGTTTTAGTTCTGTGAGGTCGGCAATTATGGCTATCATTCCTATCGGTTGACTAGCGCTATCTTTAATGCAGTTAGCTCGCAAGAAAGTTTCTATGATATCGCCATTTTTACTCTTGATTTCAATTTCACTGTCCCAGGAAAAACCTTTCCGCAGCCCCCTAAATAACTTTCTCAAATCTTGAGATTTGGGGTACATTACTGCTGGGCCGCCGGCATTATTTAGTTCCTCAACTGTATAGCCGTAGCGCTGAATAAATGCTTGATTGTGATAAATGGAATAACCGTCCAAATCGGCGATCGCGATCGCATCACTAGCACTGTCTACAGCTTGAGTTACCAGGCACAGAGTTAGTTCGGCTTGTTTGCGATCGGTAATGTCAAAAATCGCTCTGTCGAGCCACAAAACTAGCCCTTCTATATTGTAAGTTGGCCTACCTCTTTCCGACATCCACCGCACCGCCCCGTCAGCGCGAACAATCCGGTATTCTAGATTGTACGGCTGTTTCGACTCTACGGCTGCGCTGATTTGTCGATCGACCATTTCCTTGTCTGCCTCGTGGACAATTGTCGCAAAACTCAAGCCGTTGTTGCCAATAAAATCCCCAGCAGGATACCCACTAATTACCTCAATTTCATCGCTAATAAATACCATCGTCCCCTCAGCATCGTACAAGCTGCGGCAGATAGCGCCGGGGATATTCTCAACGAGCGATCGAAATCTGGCTTCGCTCTCCCGCAAAGCTGCTTCTGCCTGTTTTAAATCAGTAATATCCAGCACCATGCCTTCCCAAACTATATCCCCTTCCTGCCCTATTTCAGTCGGACAATCAACTCGTTCCGGTTTCGACGAAACCCCTTGCATCCACTTAAGTTTTCCCGACGGTAAAATCGCGCGCCATTCCTGCTGCCAGGGCTGCATATTTGCCGCAGAAACAGCAAGAGATTCTTCAATTTTTTGACGCTCATCTGGATGAAGAAAACTAAAAAGGAGTTGAGGATTCTGCTGAATATTTTCTGGTGCCAATTCAAATAAATCGCGGCTGCCCGAAGAAATATAAGGAAAACTTTTTTTGCCGTCGATTGAGAGACGAAATTGATAAATTATTCCCGGTAAATTGGCAGCAAGTTGCCGCAGTCTAGCTTCGCTTTCTTGCTGCGCTAATTGTTGGCGCCTATCCTGAGTGATATCTCGAATTATCCCGACGAGAATTTTACTGCCATCGGTATTTTCAAAGACAGTTTTTTTAGTAGACAAAATGTGCTTTGCACCGCTGCCGTCCGTAAATATTTCCTCGCTCTCGTTTTCTTCCCCCGTCCTAAAAACTTGTTCGTCATTCTGCCAAAAAATCTCAGCTTCTTGTTTTGGGAAAAAGTCGTAATCCGACTTGCCCAGCAGTTCCTCGCGCTGCTTGCCGAGCAGCTTGCAAAAAGCATTATTTAACAGTATCCAGCGGTGATCTTCGTCCTTGACAAAAATGGGATCAGCCAGTGCATCTATCGTATAATTCAAAAACTTTTTACTAGCTTCCAGTTCGGAGAGTGCTAAAATTTTATCCGTAATATCGTGGATAGTTCCTGTCGTCCCCTGTGGCGCGCCGTCCCAGCCCAACATAAAAAATTCTTGCACTTCCACCCACCGAATTTCGCCATTTTTGGTAATATATCGACTTTGATAACAACAGGATGTTTCTTGATTTGGTTTCTGACCTCTAAACGAATTTAAATATTGGTATTGATCCTCAGAATGAATGTAACTCAAACAGGAAGTTCCTAAGCTTTCATCAACGGTAAATCCGGTAATTTCCGTCCAAGCTGGATTTAGAAAAGTCCAATGGCCCGCAGTATTTGTTTCAAAAACTACTTCTTTGATATTGCCAACAACCTGCTGGTATTTTTGTTGACTTTTTTGCCATTCTGCTTGCCGTTTCTGGCGGGCGATCGCGCACCTGAGCGTCCGCACCAGCAGCCGGCTGTCTACCTGTCTTTTCACCAAATAATCTTGGGCGCCGGCGGCAATTAACTCGACAGCCAGTTCTTCGTCATCTGCGGCTGTCAGAATGACGATCGGAATATTTATACCGCAATCTTGCAGTCGGAAAAAAGTATTAAATTTTAGGCTGTCAGGAAGTGAAAGATCTAATAAAATTACATCAAAAATTTTGTCGCTTAAAATTTCAATCGCTTCCCGGAGGCGAACTACATTGGTGACATCAATTGATAGTCCTAGTTGGCCCTCAGACAGCAGTTCTTGAATGAGTTCTGCATCTTCTGCACAGTCTTCTACTAAAAGAATTTTTAAACCAGGCGTTAAAGTTGACTCAAACACAGAGGTCATACCATTTTATATTTTAGATTTGAGATTGGAGATTGGGAATGACTGATGAGTATCGCAGTTTGGTTCTTGCGTACAGTGGCATTTTTTTTTACTGCTATCCTTTTGCTATTTTTTAGTAATTATAAAATCTCAGCAGCGGATGCAGCTACCTAGCTGATGATTGGGGAACTTGAACCGCACCAGGGCTGTTTCATTCTCTTGTAGGGGCAATCCCACGCCCGGTTGCCCCGATATCTAAAACCCCTACCCGCTCGTCTATCGGCTGGGCGGGCACGGGGAGTAGGGGTCGCACCGCCCCTACAAAACCCTGGTTTTTCTGAGAATGAAACAGCCCTGTGAACCGCACGCACGAGAGTGGGCTGTGTGCTTGCAGACCCCGCAGATTTGTAGAATTGAGTTGTTCGCTGCAAGTTTTCCGCCTCGCCCCAAACCTAGCGATCCAAAACTATAATACTCTTACCAATATTGCAACTCAACTCTCTTTTAATTTACAACCTTTGGCAGGGGAATAGCAAGAGGCCACTCAAAAGAGTGCGGAGTAATCAGGATTTGCCTTGCTGATAGCCTTGGAAACTTTAGATTATAAATTGCCGTTTAAAGCTTGCCTAAAGTTGCCTTATTTTTTTAAAATGGTATAGCAATCCTCAATCATTTGTGAATTTCTTACTCCCTCCCTGCGGCTTCGGGGAGGGTTGGGGTGAGGTAAAAAGTTTACGACTCCTGCAAGGATTGCTATATTACTACTAAGCTACGAGAATTACCGTTGATTTACAAAATACGCTCTGAGATTGTCTTCGGTTAATTGCCCGCAATTAGCGCCTATTTGTATTGAGCAATGCAAGTCCTCTCTCGATCGAGTAACCAAGACTTGCATTCCTTGCTACAAATTTAATTACCAACTTAATTAGGGTTGTCTAACTGGACACAATTTAACTCTGTTGAGTCGCTCCATTTTTCTGCGGTTTTGGCAGCACAACTGTAAACACGCTGCCTTGACCGACATTGCTGCTAATAGCAATCTCACCGTTAAAAGGTTTTAAAAGTTCAATACAAGTATAAAGTCCTAGACCTGTTCCTGTGGGTTCCCCTTCGGTTTTTTCCTCGCCTTTAGGCGGCTTGGAGGTGTAAAAAGGGTCAAAAAGTTTTGACAAATCTTCAGATGATATGCCGCATCCCGTATCTGCAATATCCATGTATATGTTCGAGTCGTCTTGCCGAGTCACGATAGTTATTTCTTTGCTTTTCTTTTCCCACATAGCATCCATTGCATTATTGATTAAATTATAAAATACTTGAGAAAGATAGGAATAAATTAATGGAATACTGCCAATTTCTTCGTCATAAAAGTATTTTTTTCTAATTTTATTTTTAAAATACAGGTTGCCTTCCAATAGCTGAATTTCTCTCTGCACTAAATCGTTGATATTCACCGGGTGCAAATCTTGCTTTTGCTCGTTTCGGCTTTTCATCATCAGAGTATCCATGATCTGATTGATTTTTGTGACAGCTTGAAAAATATACTTGGTATAATTAAACAGAGAGTCTTCTTGAATTTGTGTGGCTTTTGTTTCAATCAAATCGACGCTAGTCTGGATCACTTGCAGCGGACTTTTGAGGTTGTGAACCATGCCCTGAGTCAAACGTCCGATGATCGCTGTTTTTTCCTGGTTTATTAATTGCTTGGTTTTTTGTTCAACAAGTTTTTCCAGGTTTTGGTTGAGGTGGGCAAGTTCGAGGTTTTTTTCTTCGAGTTTTTTTTGCAAGCTGCGGATTGTCAAGTGGGTTTGAATCCGGCTCAAAACTTCTTCGTGCTGGAAAGGCTTAGTGATGTAGTCAACGGCTCCTGTCTGAAAGCCTTTTACTTTATCAGGCGTATCGGAAAGGGCGCTCATGAAGATGATGGGAATATCTTGCGTTGACGGGTCTGCTTTCAAACGTCGGCAAGTTTCAAAACCGTCAATTCCTGGCATCATGATATCCAAAAGAATCAAGTCTGGATGGATGTAGTCAATTTGCTCGATCGCACTTTCGCCGTCTAGAGCCACTAATACTTTAAACCCGTAATTCCTTAACAACTCGAAAAGTACGTCAAGATTTGTTTGGTTGTCATCGACAATTAGTATGATGCTTCTTTCGGAATTCTTATCGTTCATATTCAAGGGAAATCTTCAAATTTTTGAGTGTTGAGTTGTGGTTTGTGACGTAAAACGTGATTCAATGAATTTTTTGCGGATCTAGAAACCCGGTGGGAGCATCTCATATTTGTAAAAACACTTCTTCTGGCTCCTTCCTTCTTCCTCTTCCCTCCTGCCTCCTGCCTCCTGCCTCCTGCCTCAAAACTCCAATTTTTAGCTTGGCTGCTGTCATTGAGATGCTCCAAACCCGGTTGCTTCCTAGATGCTTCTATTTGCAATAACCGTTTGAGGAGCAGGCTGCGAGTCCGGGCCGCCCAAGCAGATTAAGTTGTCGCTTCGCGGGAGGCCCGAACCCCTGATTGAGAATGGTACTCAGGGCGCGAGATTTAACTGATTTTGAGTGGTCTGTTAGCTACCGTCAATTTTAGGACAAATGTTGCTTCAAAAAATCTCGAATTTGCTTGAGCTGAAATCCTTTAGCAAGTTGGCGCAGGTGATGAACGAAAGGCACTAATGTCGGGTCAGAATGTTCGAGTTTAGCAGTTTCTTCCAGAATAGCTTCAATATCGCCCATTGCAGCCAATCTTAACAACGCCAAGACTGACTCTGACGCCGGAGACACCATCGTTGAGTCAGCAGCAGCAATCTCAGAAGATGCTTTTGCAGTTTGATCTGTCCGCTTTTTGGTTTGCGCTCGTTCTTCGTAAACCCATTCTAGTCTCAAATGCAGGCGCAATAATTCTAAAAGCTCGTTAGTTTGAATCGGCTTGGTGAGAAAATTATCGCAACCTGCAAGTATGCTCTGTTGCCTGCTAGTCTCGTAAACGTTAGCGGACAAAGCAAGGATAACCGTATCTTTTAATTCCGGCAACTGTCGCAGCCGCCTGGTAGCTTCCCAACCGTCCATTACGGGCATCAGCAAATCCATTAAAATTAGATCGGGTAGAAATTCCTGTGCTTTGTGCAAGCAGTCTTCGCCGTCTGTGGCCTGTGCAATTTCAAAGCCTAAATGAACAAGTAGCCTGTGCAACATGGCGCGATTTACTTCGTGATCGTCCACGATTAGCACTTTCCGCTGGGGGCCGATAAAACCTACAAGCCGCCTTTTTTCTTGCCGGGAGGGGAGTTCCGAACACTGGGCGACTGCTGGCAAGTCTAGATCCAACCAAAATATGCTGCCTTTGCCGGAGGTACTTTGGACGCGAATTTGGCTGCCCATCATTTTGACTAATTTTTGGCTGATCGAAAGTCCCAGGCCGGTACCTTCGACGAAATTTTTATGATCGCCCACTTGATGAAAAGGCAAAAATATTTCTTCTAATTTATTCTGAGAAATGCCAATGCCGGTATCTTCGATTTGAAAGCGAATTTTAGGGGTAGGGGTACGATCGCCGGTATTGTCTGTTGTCACCTCGCGCGCCTCTGTTGTTCCTAGCGGCGGGTTCGACATTTGCTGCGCGTCTATATTCCCGGCCAAATTGATTGTTTGAGTGGCAATTTCCGCTGTCAAACTAGAATTTTCGCAGTTGGTTTGAGGATAATTATCGGGGAAATTTTCTGCATAACCGACTTTGAAGGTAACGCTGCCGCTGTTCGTAAACTTAACGGCATTACTGAGCAAATTAATCAAAACTTGACGTAACCTTTTTTCGTCGGCCCAAATGCCGTCTGGCAGGGCTGAAACCTGCTCGTAATTAAAAGCAATTCCTTTTTGAGCAGAGCGCATCTGGAACAAATCAATAATACTTTTAACAAAACTGGAAAAATGCACATTTGTCAGTGACAGCTCCATTTTACTCGCTTCGATTTTTGAGAGGTCTAAAACATCATTAATCAGCGTCAGCAGGTGGTTGCCGCACTGGTGAATGTTGTTAAGACTTTCCTGCTGATCTGCGGTCAAATTTTTATCGACTTTGAGCAGTTGAATGTATCCCAAAATCCCGTTCAAAGGCGTCCGCAATTCGTGGCTCATGTTGGCGAGAAAGTCGCTTTTAGCGCGGTTGGCGGATTCGGCGGCTTCTTTAGCTAATTGCAGGGCGGCTTCTGCCTGTTTGCGATCGGCAATTTCGGTTTGTGCTTGTTCAAATAGCGTCGATTGCTGAATGGCGATCGCCAACTGCACCCCCAATTGTTTTAGGCACTCTCCCTCCAATTGTTGCCAGGGACGCGGGCCCGTGCAGTGGTGGGCAATTAACAGCCCCCACAAGTTTTCGCCTTGCAAAATCGGCACTACCAGATTCGCTCTCACCTCGAACCGAGTCAACAAAGCCAAGTGGCAGTCGGCCAGACCGGCATTGTAAACATCTTCTGTTGCTCTAATTCTGCCGTCTCGGTAAAGAGTAACGTAGGCTTCCCCAAAACATGGGTCATAAATATCCATTCCTACAATGGGTAGGGTATTTTCGGCAACCGACTCTACAGCGATAAACCCGCTCCAATCGGGATTAAATTGGTAAATAACTGTGCGATCTACTTGCAAAAACTGTCGCACTTCTTCGACAGTTTTGGTAAGAATTTCTTCTAAATTTAGAGAAGACCTAATGCGTTCCAGCATAGCTACTGCCAACTGTTCGCGCTTTAACTTTTGGCGCAAAATTACTTCAGATTCTTTGCGTTTTGTGATGTCTGTAATTACTGCAATTAAGCCGATGTAATTCCCATTAATATCTTGAATACTGTCAGCTCGCACCAGAGCAGTTACTGCTTCGCAGCTCTTAGTTTGCAGTGAAAGTTCGCCACACCAAGAGCGACCTTGGCGAAGGCTTTTATAGATTTGTTTGTAATTTTTAGGTCGGACATAAAGCGCGGCCATATCGCCAATATCATTGAGTTCTTCCACCGTGTAGCCGTAGCGCTGAATGAAGGCTTGATTGTGGTAAATAGACCGCCCATTCAAGTCGGCGATCGCGATCGCGTCGCTGGTACTTTCGACGGCTTGAGTGACCCGCAGTAAAGCTAATTCTGCTGCTTTGCGATCGCTGATATCCGTCATCGAACCCACCATCCGCAGAGGGTTTCCGGCTTCATCCCACACTGCTTGAGCGCGAGCGAGCACCCACTTATAGCTACCGTCTTTGCACTGCAAGCGGTATTCGGCGGCGTAATTGGGGGTTTGCCGATCGAGATAACCTTGGATCGCTGCTTGCACTCGTGAGCGATCTTCTGGATGGATGCGATCGATCCATGCGGTGTTGCGGCTGTCGATTTCGCCGTCTGTGTAACCGATAATTTCTTGCCAGCGGGCCGATCGAAAAGCTTCATTTGTTTGAAGATTCAGATCCCAAATTCCGTCTTGATTGCCTTTGAGAACTAACTGCCAGCGTTCTTCACTTTTACGCAATTCTTCTTCGGCTTGTTTGCGCTGAATATGATCGCCCAACTGAGTCGCTACAGCCTTGACCAACTCTACTATACGCGGTTCCATAATCGAGCGATCGCGCTTGCAGAATACTAAAACTGCCAGCACCTTTGAGCTAGCGTGAATTGGCACTCCGAAACAAGCTTTCAATCCGACTGATTTCGCCATTTGCGATCGGGCAAAAAGATGATTTTTGGCTAGAGAAATATCTTCAATCCATTCTACATTTCTGGTTGACCAAATCCGTCCAGGTACTGCCACTCCGGCGGCGAATCTAATTTTTTTACTTTCGCAGCCGAACCTATCTAAATCGCGATCGCTAGCGTACCAAGTTTCGCTGTGTTCCAAAAAAGTACCGTTAGCACTCGGTATCCAAGCTTCTGCAAAATTCCAGCCGATCGCATTGCACAGCAACCGCAAAATATCTGGGAGGGCGCTCTGAAAATCTGCCGACTGACTAATGGCTTGAGTTGCTGCCAGCAACAGCTTTATTTCATCTTCTGCTTGCTTGCTTTCTGTAATATCAGTGGCCGTGCCGAGAATTTGTTGTAACTTACCGTCTGCTGTTTTCGCAAATACAGTATCTCGGCTGACCATCCAGCGCCAAGAACCATCCTTGTGCCTAATTCTGTATTCAATTTCAAAGATATCCCCTTCGCTGCCTGTTTCGACTTGCTGTAAATAATCAGGCATTTTGATTAAATTTTCGGGGTGGATTAAAGTTGACATCATCCACGGCCCCATTGCCTGAATCTCCTCTACTGTATAGCCAAGAATGTGGTAGATAGAAGCGTTTGCATAGATATTTTTTTTTTCAATTAAGTCACAAACATACAAAATATTAGGACTGGCTCCAGCAATTTGCTGAGCGAACCGCTGGCTTTCCCGCAATGCTGCTTCTGTTTTTTTTCTTTGGGAAATATCGCGAACAATGCAAATGATTTCCCCGTCGGGCAGCATTGTCAGCGAGACATCTAGAGGGACTTCCGAGCGGTCGCGACGGCATCCTACTGCTTCGGTGCTGTAAGAACCTTTCTTCACTACAGTCGGCAGGACTTCTTGCTCGAACCTTTGCAGTTCTGCACCTTGGTAGAAGATTTTCCAACTTTTACCTAAGATTTCTTCGAGAGAGTCGTAACCGTAGATTTTTAGTCGTGCTGCGTTGCAATAAATCACCTCTTTGTCGGCACTGAATATGGCGATACCTTCGGAAGCTTGGGCCATTGCCGCTGCTTGCCTGTGGAGTTTTGACTCAAAACGTTTGCGATTGGTGATGTCGCGGACGATCGCGATAATTTCGTCCTCTGTGCAGAAGACAATTCTCGCTTCAAAATCGTACAGTTCACCCTTAACTGGCATTTGATATTCTACGACTTGAATCTCGCCAGTGTCGATCGCTTGTTGATGGCCCGACAAGATTTTGTCAGCAAAAGCAGCCGGCAATATGTCTTGTGCTTTTTTGCCAATTAGTGATTTTTGTGGTAGGATATTCTCGAAATCTTTGGCCGGTTTGAAGTCTACAAAAGTGCCGTCTGCCCGACAGCGAAATATCATGTCTGGTATCGCATTTAAAAGAGCGCGGTTTGTGGCTGCGCTCTTACCCAATTCAGCTTCAGCTTGCTTGCTAAATGTAACGTCGCGAGCCACTGCATAAATCAAACCTTCTTCTGCAAACGGCGATGCTGTCCACGAGAGCCATTTATAAGTACCATCTTGGCAAAGATAGCGGTTTTCTAAGCTAATAACGGGGTGGCTTTTTTTAAGTTTTTCTAATTCCGCTACAGTAATTTCTCGGTCTTGTGGATGCACGAATTCTATCAAAGGTTTGGCTAAGATTTCATCACTGCTATAACCCAATACATTTGACCAAGCGGGGTTTAAGCGTTTGAAATAGCCATCAAAACCTGCAATGCAAAGTAAATCCAGCGAGAGATTAAAAAATCGATCGCGGTCTTGCTGGGTTTGTTTCAATTCCGTAACATCCATCACCAAACCATCCCAAACTATATCGCCGTTGGCTTGCTTTTCTGGCTTCGACGCGCCTTGCAGCCATTTCACTCGATCTCCCATAACTTGTCGCCACTGGTGTTGCCAAGCTTGCTGAGTCGCCGCTGAAGTTGCCATCGATAGCTGCAAGTCTGAGATGTCGTCTGGGTGAACTGTTGCAAAAGCCAAAGCGGCATTTTCTTCTATTTGTTCTGGCTTTAAATTGTATATCTGCCAACTGCCGGAAGAAACGTAAGTAAAAGATGTTTTACCATCTACATAAAGCCGATATTGATAGATCATTCCCGGCACGTTGTCGGTCATTATTTGAAATCGAGCTTCGCTTTCCTGCAACGCTATCTGCTGGCGTTTGTATTCGGTCACATCTCGCATTGTGCCGACCAACATTTGACGACCATCGGCGTTCTTAAAAACTGTTCTTTTTGTAGATATAATGCGTTCTTTGCCGCAGGCCTCGGTAAAATTTTCTTCTGTTTCCTGAGAAAGACTTCTTTGCAATACTTCCTCGTCTTGTTGCCAAAAAAAAGCCGCTTGTGCTGGGGGTAAAAAATCGTATCCTGACTTGCCAATCAGTTCCGAGCGCCTTTTTCCTATCAAATTGCAAAAAGCATCGTTTAATACGATCCATTTGTGCTGCTCATCTTTGACAAAAATCGGGTCAGGAATAGAATTGATCGTGTGATTTAAAAACTCTTCTGAGGCTTTTAATTGAGCTTCGTAACGGTAGCGATCGCTCACGTCTAAGACTACTTTAATCATGTGGTCGATCGAGCCGTCTAGGGCGCGAATACAGCGCAGGGAAACTCTAGTATAAACTGTTTTTCCGTCTTTTCTGCGCCACCTTTTGTCTAGAACATAGCCTTCGCTCTCCCCGGCAAAAATTTTTTTTAACTGCTCTAAACTGGCCTGCAAGTCATCAGGAAAACCCCACTGATCCCATTTTATGTGCAAAAAATCTTGGCGATTGTATCCCAGCAAATCGCACAAAGCATTGTTCACTTCCAACCACTCGCATTTTTCGGGTTCTGAGGGAGAAATTGGAGGAGCAATAATGGCAATTCCGACCAGAGAATTCTCGACTACTGACCGATATTTTTCTTCGCTTTTTCGTAAAGCTTCTTGGTTCTGCTGTCGCTCGACTGCGTAGCGAAGCGATCTAATTAACACTTCGCTGTCGATTTTTCGCTTGACTAGATAATCTTGAGCGCCGGCTTGGATTGACTGCACGGCAAGCTCTTCATCGTTGCGGGCAGTCAGGACGACAATCGGAGTATTCAGGCTATATTCTTGTATTTTGACAATTGTATTTAAGTCTTGGCTGTCGGGCAGCGAAAGATCTAGTAAAATCACATCAAAATTTTCGCCTACCAAAAGTTCCTGCGCTTTGCTGAGACAGTCTGTACAACTTACTGATAGCCTTTGGGGTTCGGCTCTACTGACATTTGTTTCTAATAATAATTCTTCGATCAGATCGGCTTCTGCTTGATTGTCTTCGACCAGAAGAACTTTAAAGCCATTTCGCTTTGCGGGTGGGCTCAAAACTGATATCATATACCTTGTTTTTTGTAATAAGGCAGTTTAGCTAACTATTATAGCATATAAAGAATTGTATAGCCACAAATCCCGCCCTTCCCAGTTAAAAACTCTTTGGTTCAATAATTACAATGCACTTTATCTCAAAGGTTGAACGGTTCTCAAGAACGGGCTTTCCGACCCATTTCACAAAGAGTAAATTTTCTTGGGAGGGGTTCTTCTAACCAGCCCTTAAAAGGCTTATTGAAAATGGTGCAATATATAGCCTTTCGAGCTCTCATATGAGGTACTCATGGGCATAGGGCATAGGCCTCCGTGGGCATAGGGCATAGGCCTCCGTGGGCATACGTCACTTTTTTGAGAACCGCTATATAATATCTATCCGGCTGTGTTTTTCTTCTAAGTAGGCTAACGCAATCAGAGGGAAAATTTTTAAGGTTTTTAGAAGCTGGGTTTCAGGAGGAAACTAAGCTGCTTAGTATTTTTTTGGGCGATCGCCCCTGTGACCAGATTTTAAATTTTAGATTTAGTCCACAGATGAATCGGGGATGTGGAACTAGAATCTCCAATTTTGGGCGACTCACGACTTCTGTCGGAAAGTAAGTATCCGTTTTTGGGCGGGTTCAGCCGATCGCGCGATCGAACCCCACCCTTTGTTGCCCTTGGATTCCGCTACCCACACAATCCGAGCCATATCCCCACACCAATGAGCGCTCAACGCCCAAAAAGCGTTGGGAACTATCTTCGCTATTCATATTTTTACCACTTCTTTTATAATACCTTACATAAACTAATTACTGCAATTTCTTTACTTTTTGCAATCAAATAAAATATCTCCACCGGCCTTGCTATTTAGCCAAAAAGTGATAATCTTGAAATAGAGGCAATCGAACACTCGGTTGATACAGCCTAAGAAAAAATCCGAGAATTTTGGTAACAAAATTACAAGTCCCAATAAACTGTCTTTTGTTTACTGTCCTTTGACCGAACTGAGATGAAGTTGAGAGGAAAAAAAGCAATGATCGAAAATTTAGCAATTGAACAAAAACCCGGTTTAATTCCCAAAGAAAAAGCCTTAGTATTGTTGTTTGATGAAGTCGGCATCGCCGACATCCCATTAGTAGGCGGTAAAAATGCTTCTTTGGGCGAAATGATTCAACAATTAACCTGTCAAGGAATCAGAGTTCCCAACGGATTTGCAACTACAGCACACGCTTACCGGTACTTCATCCAGTCAGCGGGTTTAGAAGCTAAATTGCGCGAAATTTTTGCCGATTTAGACGTAGAAGATCTGCAGAACCTGCGACAAAAAGGCAAGCAAGCGCGGGCACTGATTCTCGACACACCATTTCCGCGAGAACTCCAAGCGGCGATCGCGGATGCTTACGAAAAATTGTGCGATCGCTACGGCGACAGTACAGACGTAGCAGTGCGTTCCTCCGCCACCGCCGAAGACTTACCCGACGCCAGTTTCGCGGGACAGCAAGAAACCTACCTCAACGTCCAAGCTTGCGCTGGTGTCCTCGAATGCTGTCACAAATGCTTTGCTTCCATATTCACAGATCGCGCGATTTCCTACCGCCAACAGCGGGGTTTCGACCACTTTGAAGTCGCCCTATCAGTCGGCGTCCAAAAAATGGTGCGATCGGACTTAGCATCCTCCGGCGTCATGTTCAGCATCGACACCGAAACCGGATTCAAAAACGCCGTATTAGTCACCGCCGCCTACGGATTAGGCGAAAACATCGTCCAAGGAACCGTCAACCCCGACGAATACTTCGTCTTTAAACCAACCTTAAAACAAGGTTTTCGCCCAATTTTAGAGAAACGACTCGGCAGCAAAACCCTCAAAATGGTGTACGATATCGGCGGTTCTAAATACACCAAAAACGTCTCCGTCATCGCCGCCGAAAAAAATAAATTTGCCATCCAAGATGATGAAATTCTGCAACTAGCAAAATGGGCCGTAGTCATCGAAGAACACTACTCTAAAGTGCGCGGGACATACACCCCGATGGACATTGAGTGGGCAAAAGACGGCAATACGGGCGAATTATTTATTGTCCAAGCGCGACCCGAAACAGTACAATCTCAAAAGTCGGCTAAAGTTTTGCGAAACTACAAATTGCAAGGCAGCAGTGCAGTTTTAGCAAAAGGACGCGCCGTTGGCGAATCAATCGGACAAGGCAAAGCCCGCGTGATTTTAGACGTTCACAGAATCGCTGAATTTCAATCAGGAGAAGTTTTAGTTACCAACAAAACCGACCCGGATTGGGAACCGATTATGAAAAAAGCAAGTGCGATCGTCACCAATTCCGGCGGCCGCACTTGTCACGCCGCCATCATCGCCAGAGAAATGGGAATTCCCGCCATTGTCGGCACCGGCGATGCCACCCAAATCTTGAAAAACGGGCAAGAAATCACTGTTTCTTGTTCCGAAGGAGAGGAAGGCAAAGTTTATTCCGGTTTGCTTCCTTTTGAAATTCAAGAAACTGCGATCGAGAATTTGCCCCGCACCCGCACTAAAATTTTAATGAATGTCGGGAACCCAGAAGAAGCCTTTGGTTTATCAGCCATTCCTTGCGACGGCGTAGGCTTAGCGCGGTTGGAATTCATCATTGCCAATCACATTAAAGCACACCCCCTGGCACTGATTCACTTTGACGAATTGGTAGATGAATCAGTCAAAGAAGAAATTGCCAACCTGACAGCACTTTACCAACACAAACCCGATTTCTTCACCGACAAACTAGCCCACGGAATTGCCACAATTGCCGCCGCATTTTATCCAAATCCAGTTATCGTGCGGATGAGCGATTTCAAGAGCAACGAATATGCTAATCTTTTGGGAGGGCGGCAGTTTGAACCCAAGGAAGAAAACCCGATGATCGGGTGGCGCGGCGCCTCTCGCTATTACGACCCAAATTACCGCGAAGCTTACGCTTTGGAATGCAAAGCATTAAAGCGAGTTCGCGACGAAATGGGCTTGACAAATGTGATTCCGATGATTCCATTTTGCCGCACCCCAGAGGAAGGCAGAAAAGTGTTAGCCGAGATGGCAAAACACGGTTTAGTTAAGGGCGAGAACGGCTTGCAAGTGTATGTGATGTGCGAATTGCCGAGCAATGTCATATTTGCTGACGAATTTGCCCAAGTTTTTGACGGATTCTCGATCGGCTCTAACGATTTAACTCAGCTAACATTAGGATTAGACCGGGATTCGGCTTTAGTCGCACACATTTTTGACGAACGGAATGAAGCTGTCAAGCGAATGGTAGCAATTGCCATTAAAGCCGCTAAGAAGTACGATCGCAAGATTGGGATTTGCGGTCAAGCACCCAGCGATTATCCTGAGTTTGCTCGTTTCTTGGTTGAGTTGGGAATTGATTCGATTAGTTTGAATCCCGATTCGGTTTTGAAGACTTTGTTAGATGTTGCTAAGGTGGAAGGTGCGGGTTCGTTGATGGATTTAGCGGGAGATATTGCTAAGGTTTAACCGTTTTGGTTTGGGAGAGCAACCGGTTTCTCAAACAAGCCTATTCCAGGTTTATGAAGTACACCCCATAAACCTGGTTTCTTTACAGTTCTTGCCTCTAAACTAATTCTGTTCAAGAAACCCGGTTTCTCGCGCTCTACATCTACATGGAATATGCTGTATTTGATGGCTGGTAATTGACCGAAAGCATCCAGGATACAAGCCCCCGGATTCATTCCGAAAGCAGACTCAGGACCCAGAAATAAAAAACCTGTATCCCATAAACAAGTCCCGGAATTTATCCGTGGGGTCAATGCTTCAATTCTTTAATCTAAAATCTAAAATCTAAAATCTAAAATCTAAAATCTAAAATCGATTCACCTGACATAATATCACATCATATCTGCGTTTCTGGCTTTGTTTAACCCTGGCGCGGCGCGCGATCATCGCCCTCCTCACCCGCCAGCTAACGCTTAACACAGGGGCGGCCTAGTTTGAGACTCGATCGGGAACTTTTCTTATTTAAAACCGTCTTCTTGGGGAGGATTTTTTGTTGCCGATGGCCTAAATCAAAAAACATATTCTCCACATAATCTCTGAAAATGTGCTAACTGCTCTCCTGATTATTTTCATAGGTTTAGCTCCCTCGCTGCTGTCTTTGTGGGTGATGCGCTCTGCCCAGAGCCAAGCCCGCGACAGAATTGCAGCGGCCAGACTTGCGGTAGCCAATAGATCCCTGCGAACTCAACTAGCAACTGCCGATCGCACTTACATACAAAGCCTCGGTTATTCGATCGGCGATATCACTTGCGAGTATAACGCCCGCTCTAATTACATTCGCTGCGCTGTCAATCCTTCTGGGCCCTGTCAAGGTTGTCGGTACTACCAAGCCAGAACTCTTGGCGCTCGCGGTGAAAAGATATAGCTTGTATTGGTGCTTGTATCTACGTCTATTTGCGGATGTAGTAATCCATGAGTTAGTATGTACTTACGTGTAATGATTATTGGTGAAGCTTGTTTGGGACGACCCACGCCCCAACTCAGCAATTAAAACCTAATCGAGCATTATTGCTTGGTTACAGTTGCCATAACACGCGGATTGCGATCGGTGTTTTTCTAGTTGAGGACTTACGATCATAAACGAAGTTTAGATCATGAATTTTGGTTGGGTGGCGAAAAATCTAGGCATAAATTGGGTTTCTAGTCTCCTGGGCGTAACTCCCGCAGTTAAGAAAATTAGCCAACAAAAATCGTAAGTAGCACAGGAGCAAATCTCCAAATCAGTTTCTCCAAAACATCATGAAAAATTCTGCACGAAACATTGTCCAGAGCATTTATCTTAAACAGAAACCAGCTCGAAGACTCGCTTGTGGACAGTTTGAGAAGTTGCTTGTGGGCGGCACTAATCTGTTTTTGCGATCGTAGCGAAACAGTCTCAAACCTAGATTGCTATCTCCAGACTCCAAGTCATGAATTTTTAAGACGCTTCGTCGATACAGGGTATGCCGATTTCAATTGAATCTCATATGTTGCACCATTTTCAAGAATAGGCTTTCTGGCCTTTTCCACAACAAGTGAATTTTCTTATGGACTGGGCAGGAGAACCCTCCATAGAATGGTTATTGAGAATGGTAAAAGATATCAGTTGAATGACACTTCGGGCACGGTCAGCATAATTATGTGACGGCTATCACTCCCTAATTAATGTCTAGTTGCTATTGTGAATAGGGCTTGCACACCCAAACCAAAGAAACCGAGTTTTTTACCGTGAGCGACGGCTGCAACCCAGTTTTTTGGTTCATCAAACCCGGTTTATGCGTCCAGAGATAGTGAATTTTATCGGCAAATTAAAGTGCATTAGACGATCTGCAGAAAACCTCATCAAGTAAATTTTTGAGAACTCGTGTTATTATCTACTGCGCGATGTAAGAGACAGGCGTGTAACAGATACACTCGCTAACAGAAAAGAAAAAAGCCGAAGGCAAAATATCACCCGATAGAGAGGTTCTTGGGATTTAAACCCCCAATTCTCAGCGCTTCTGCCGGCGATATTTGCAATGCTATCAAATATCAATATAGCACTGCTTTGTGCTGAGTAAAATTAGCTTTTTGCCATTGCTCCAAGTCAAGTGGCAGCTTCTCTTACTCTGCAATTAAACCTTGTCAATAGGTGATAATTATCATCTTGAAGTGGGTACATCATCTACAATCCGTGAGCCAATTTGACCATGCAAAGCATCTGCAACAAACCAATTTTTATCACTCCAAAAAGATGTGACTCCCCCGCAAGGATTGGGGGCGCAAAATCCCAAACAACAGCAACTTATCATCAGAAAAAACCAATAAAACAAGTAAAAACAGTAGGGGCAATCCCCCCGTGGTTGCCCCTGTCCCAGAAACTTCGTGGCGGCACGAGAATTGGGCATCCCCACAGAGAATTTTTGCGATCAACTGTAGGGGCAAACTTCCCGTGGTTGCCTTCTCGGACTATAAAAAATGTACTGTTCCTCGATGGCAGAGTAGAGAACTACGACAGCTTGGCAAGAGGAGCAACAGCCGATACAGAGGTATTTGTACTGGACTCGACACGGGATGGAGTCGAGCAAATTACTAGAATTCTGGCGGTTTGCAGCGATTTAGATAGCCTTCAGATAGTTTCTCACGGTCGAGAAGGGGGCGTGCAGCTAGGATCGATCGAACTCTGCAACGACAACTTAGAAACCTACAGCCATTTGTTACAGCAGTGGGGAAAAGCCCTCAGCGAGAGAGGAGATATCTTGTTATTCGGGTGCAGCGTCGCAGCAGGGGAAAGCGGCGCGGCCTTCGTGCGGCGGCTGAGCTTGATGGTGGGTGCAGATATTGCAGCTTCCGACAACTTGACGGGGAGTGCGGCACTCGGCGGCGACTGGGAATTAAAATTTGCGACTGGGGAAATAAAGGCGAGAATCGCCATTGAAAAAGAAGTGCTCGAAGCCTACCCTTACGCCCTCGGCATATTAGTTAACGAAACTTTCAAAAACTCCACAGTTAGGGGGCCGTGGATTTACGGGGGAAACGACGGGGCACTGTTCAATCCGAGCAGCAACGCTCCAGCAGCCGATCAACTTATCCCCGGCATTACGGGAGGCACAGTATCTGGGGTGCTTCCGGGTTTGGGCGGTTCGAGTCCCGGCGATGGTGCTCTGCGATTAACTCCTGCAGTAAACCTTCGGGAAGCCTTTGTCATCTACAACAACCCTATTCCTTCCACGGACGGTCTCAGAGTTCAGTTTGATTTTTATTCTTACGGTTCAAGCGGGCAATTTGAGGCTCCGCAACCCAATATTGGCCCTCAGCCAGGGGACGGGCTGGGTTTCTTCTTGATTGACGGCACTGTTAGCCCAACAAGGACTGGGGGTTATGGCGGTTCTGTGGCTTACGCTCCACGAACGGGTATACCCGGTATTGAGGGAGGTTATTTAGGCATTGGGTTTGATGAGTTTGGCAATTTTTCAACGTCTACAGAAGGGCGCTCCGGCCCTGAGCCGCCTGCGATTCCGGGTTCTTCTATTGGTTCTTTCAGGCCTGATTCAGTAACGGTTAGAGGAAATCAAGCAGAAGGTTATAAGTTTTTAACAAATGCGATCGTTCCTTTCGGCATCGATAACATTCCTACGAGTATTAACTTTATCGGCCCTCCCGGCACCAGTTTTAATTTCAGCAATACGTTCACGAGCGATCGCAATTTAGCCAAAAGATCCGTTCAAATTACGCTGAATCCATCTAACGATCCGGTGAATCCCTCTCGCCTAACGGTTGCCTTCGATAAAAACTTCGACGACATCTACGAAACTAAATTGATCGACATCCCCAACTTGGCAACCGCAAACGGCCGAGTACCGCCAATTTTCAAATTTGGTTTTGGCAGTTCCACAGGAGCCGCCAACAACATTCACGAACTTCAAAACCTGGTAGTTGAAACTATCAATCCTCCCAGTATCACCGCTGAGGTTGCCACTATCAAGACTGGCCCGCAGTTCGTCAAGCCTGGAGGCAGCATTACCTACACGATTACTACTGTAAACAAGGGGCCAGCGCCGGCTACAAATGTTCTGATTCAAGATGAAATACCTTTTGAACTGCTGGGTCCGGGGGGAATGCGGCCGGAGCTGATTGCCTCGAACAATGGCACTTATGTGAACGAAACGAAGGCTGTCACCTGGCCGTTAATTCCGGTTCTCAATGCGGGTGAGACTCTGACTTACACCCTGACAATTAATCTGCCGTCAGGTTTAACCAGCGGTAGCAGTTTTGCGAACGTTGCATTCAGCACTAGCTCGACTTTCGACCCCGACCTCAGCAACAACAGCGGTATACTCGCGCCCGGTCAAATCGAGGGGCCGGGTGTAGTCTCTACTACTGTTGTCGGTACAGTGGCGGATTTAGTTACTACCAAAAGTGGCCCTGTGACTACTTCGGCCGGGTCAAGCGTCGCCTACACATTGACTACGACTAACATGGGGCCAGACCCCGCTGCCGATGTGACTATCACCGACAGCATTATTCCGGGTTTAACAGGAGTCAGCCTATCGGATGGGGGGAGTTACGACTCTGTTTCGGGCATTGTCACCTTCCCAGCACTGACGGTGCTGGCCAATGCGGCTACTGCGACCCACACCGTCAGTTTCATCGCCCCAGCCACCCGTACCGACATCAGCAACACGGCCCGGAGCAGCTCGGCGACTTTCGATCCGATCGCTACTAACAACAACGGCTCGACAACCAACAAGGATGGCACTCCCACTAACTCTACGGTTACGACAAGTATTGCGCCCAATGCCGACCTCGCAACCACCAAAACCGGATCTACGGATGCTCCGGCGGGTAGTTCGGTCAGCTATACGATCGCTACAGTCAATTTAGGGCCGAGTCCTGCAGAAGCTGTAACCATCACTGACAGCATAGTTCCGGGGTTAACGGGAGTCACGGCATCTAACGGTGGCGTTTACGATCCACTGACGGGCATTGTCACCTTCGCGCCCGTGGCAATAGCCAACGCGGAGACAGTCACGCGGACGATCGGCTTCACAGTACCGCCCACCCTAACTTCCATCAGCAACACGGCAAGAAGTACCTCCATCACTCCCGACTCCACTCCGGCCAACAACAACGGTACAAACCCCAACGCCACCGTCACTACCTCGATCGATGGTGTGGCCGATGTTGTCACGCAAAAAACGGCTCCGGCCACCATCAAGGTGGGTGACACGCTACTTTATACAATCACTACTACCAACAACGGGCCGAGTCCCGCGACCAACGTAGTCATCACCGACAGCCTGATTCCCGGCTTAACTAATGTCAGCGTGTCCGATGGCGGAACCTACAATCCAGACACAGGGGCGATCGAGTTCCCAGCGATCGAAACTTTAGCCAGTGGCAGCAACCAGAGCCGCACCATCAGCTTTGTACCGCCGCCTACTCTGACGAGTATCACGAATATTGTATTGAGTCGATCAGACACTTTTGACCCGGACTTAACCAACAACGACGGCTCGACAGTGGCAGTGCCCGGTGAGGCGGGGGGGCGAGTTGTTACTTCGATCGATGGTGTGGCCGATGTTGTCACCCAAAAAACGGCTCCGGCCAGCATCGAGGTGGGCGACACCCTCCTTTATACAATCACTACTACCAACTTCGGCCCGAGTCCCGCGACCAACGTAGTCATCACCGACAGCCTGATTCCCGGCTTAACTAATGTCAGCGTGTCCGATGGCGGAACCTACAATCCAGACACAGGGGCGATCGAGTTCCCAGCGATCGCGACTTTAGCCAGCGGCAGCAGCGTCACCCGCCGCCTGATTTTTGTACCGCCGCCTACTCTGACGAGTATCACGAATATTGTATTGAGTCGATCGGACACTTTTGACCCGGACTTGACGAATAACGACGGTTCGACAGTCGCAGTGCCTGGTGAGGCGGGGGGGCGAGTTGTTACCTCGATCGATGGTGTGGCCGATGTTGTCACCCAAAAAACGGCTCCGGCCACCATCAAGGTGGGTGACACGCTACTTTATACAATCACTACTACCAACTTCGGCCCCAGTCCCGCGACCAACGTAGTCATCACCGACAGCCTGATTCCCGGCTTAACTAATGTCAGCGTGTCCGATGGCGGAACCTACAATCCAGACACAGGGGCGATCGAGTTCCCAGCGATCGCGACTTTAGCCAGCGGCAGCAGCGT
This sequence comes from Microcoleus sp. T2B6, assembly GCF_036700475.1. NCBI lineage: Bacteria > Bacillati > Cyanobacteriota > Cyanophyceae > Oscillatoriales > Microcoleaceae > Microcoleus > Microcoleus sp. T2B6. Next base: position 95,910 of record NZ_JAUBOZ010000015.1, read on the forward strand.
CACCCGCCGCCTGATTTTTGTACCGCCGCCTACTCTGACGAGTATCACGAATATTGTATTGAGTCGATCGGACACTTTTGACCCGGACTTAACCAACAACGACGGCTCGACAGTGGCAGTGCCCGGTGAGGCGGGGGGGCGAGTTGTTACTTCGATCGATGTAGCCCGCGCCGACCTGGTTACGTCCAAGAGCGGTCTCACATCTGCTCCGGCTGGCAGTTCCGTGACTTATACTATAACTACCACCAACAATGGGCCGAATGCTGCTGAAAACGTAGTGATTACAGACAGCATCATTCCCGGTTTAACGGGAGTCACCGCATCGGACGGCGGCACTTACGACCCAGTGACAGGGGTTGTCACCTTCCCAACAATTCCCAGCTTAACTAGCGGCAGCAACATCAACCGCGAGGTAACAGTAGTCGTTCCAGCGACGGACAGCATTAGCAATACTTCCCAGAGTCGATCGACCACTTTTGACCCCGACCCCAGCAATAACAACGGTTCCGAGTCCAGAGCCACTGTCACCACTGCCATTAGCGCGCAGCCAACACCCAACAAGCTTCCATCAGCCGACAGCAGCAATGTGGCGATTGCGCCCAACAGCGTTGTCCGACTCGGCGGGCTCGGAGGCAGAGACTCAGACGGCACAGTGGTTACATTCACCATCAGCACCCTGCCGTCGGCAAATCAAGGCATCCTGTTCTTGGGCGACCCCGCAACCGGGGGAGTCGCCGTCACGGCAGGTCAAACCCTGACGGCCGAGCAAATGACGCAGTTATTCTTCCAGTCTGTCGGCAATTTCACAGGGGCTAACTTTACCTACAGCAGCAGCGACAATCTCGGTGGCAGCAGTCCTGCCGCCACCGTTTCTCTGGTGTCGCTGGCGTTCAACTACCTGCCGGTACCCACAAACTTCAGCAAGACACTGGCGCCAAACAGCACCGTCAACCTCACAGTGCTGACGGCAAAAGACCCCGACGACTCGATCGAATTCTTCACTATCAACACCCTGCCGGCGGCAAATCAAGGCGTCCTGTTCTTGGGGGACCCCAGCCAGGGAATCCGGGTCACGGCAGGCCAAAGACTTAGCACAAGTCAAATCAGCCAGTTATTTTTCCAAGCGTCTGGCAATTTCACAGAAACCAATTTTACCTACAGCGCGACAGACAGCCGCGGCGCGATTAGTGGATCCCCGGCTACGGCTTCTCTCCTAGCACTATTACCTCCTAATGACGAGCCACCCGTGGCTAACAACTCTCTTCTGGCTGTGTTGCTGGGAAGAACTGCGAAGATTCCCGGACTGGGAGGAACTGACGCCGACGGGACGGTGGTTTCCTTTACTATCAACACTTTGCCACTAGCCACTGAAGGTACGCTGTTCTTGGGCGATCCCAGCCAGGGGGTGCGGGTCACGGCAGGTCAAACCCTGACGGCGGAGCAAATTACGCAGTTGTTCTTCCAGGCGTCTGACAATTTCATAGGGGCAAATTTCACCTACAGCGCTACAGATAACCTCGGCGCCACCAGTGCGGCTGTCGCTACTGTCTCTCTCATTCCCCTTAAGGAACTGATACCGGCGCCCACACCTGCGCCGATACCAACACCACCAACACCAGCACCAACTCCAACACCGGCACCAATCCCAACACCCACACCCGCAACGGAACCAAAACCAACACCACCAACACCCGCGCCGATACCAACACCTGCGCCGATACCAACACCCGCGCCCGTGCCAACACCCACACCCACGCCGGAACCAACACCCGCGCCCGTGCCAACACCCACACCCGCGCCGGAACCAACACCCACACCGGAACCAACACCCACACTCGCACCGGAACCAACTCCGGCACCAACTCCAACACTCGCGCCCGCGCCGGAACCAACATCGGCACCCACTCCAACACCCACACCCGCAGCGGAACCAGCCCCGACGCCCCTACCCGGGCTAACACCAACTCCAACACCCGCGCCGGAACCAACATCGGCATCCACTCCAACACCCACGCCCGCAGCGGAACCAGCCCCGACGCCCATACCCACGCCGGAACCGGAACCAACTGCAAGTCCAACTGCAACACCGGAACCAACATCACCAACACCAACACCAACACCAACACCAACACCCGCGCCGGAACCAACCCCTATATTCAACCTTGTACCCGAACCCGATACCGGTTGCGGTTGTGACCCCTTGCCCTTGGTGCCCCCGATAACATTTATCCAACCCCAGCCTTCGCAAATACTCAACTTCGACTCCAACGCCGCCCAACTCATCGACATCCAAAACACCAGCATCGGCACTCCTGGAAACGATTCCTTAACAGGAAACGAAACTAACCAACTGTTTCTCTCCCTCCGCGGCGACGACACAGTGTTAGGTGAAGGCGGCAGCGATACTATTTTCGGCGAACAACAGCGAGACTTCATCGCAGCAGGTAAAGGCAACGACATCGTTTACGCCGGCAAAGAAACCGATGCCGTATTTGGCGGCAAACAAGACGATCGCATTTTTGGCGATCGCAATGGAGACACATTGTACGGCGATCGCGGTATAGACACCATAATCGGCGACAACGGCAACAACATCGACTTGACAGGTAACGACGGCGACCTAATTTTTGGCGGTTCTTCAGGCGATGCCATTGCTAGCAACCAAGGTTCAGACACCGTTTACTCCGGCAAAGCTGGCGACATCGCCTTTGGTGGCAAAGAAGACGACCTGATTTGGGGTGACAAAGGTCCAGATACCCTTTCCGGCGACAACGGAGACGACTCTGTGTTTGGTGGCGTGCTCAACTCCCTCGATAGCGACCCCGACGGCTTCGATTTACTGACAGGAGGCGATGGCAACGACTTACTTAACGGCGAAGAACAAGACGATACCTTGCTGGGTGGCAACGGACGGGATTTGCTGTTTGGAGGCAAAGGGGGCGATCGCATTTTTGGCGAAACTGACTCGGATACTCTTTACGGCAATCTAGGTTCCGACACCATAATCGGCGACTACGGCACTCAACAAGCCAGTACAATTGCCACGGATGAAGCGGACTTAATTTTCGGTAACGACATCGGCGATCTCATCGGCGGTGGCAGCGGTAACGATAGTATTTTTGGCGGCAAAGGTAACGACTTAGTTTATGGTGGCAAAGACAACGACCGGATTTGGGGCGAACTCGGTTCCGACACCATTGTCGGGGATGAGGGGGACGATTCGCTTTATGGCGGCTTGCAAAATCAGTTAGTGTCCGATGTGGATGGCCGCGACTTGCTATTTGGAGGAGATGGCAATGATTTTCAGGGTGGGGGTGAGAGTTCCGATTCTTTGAGTGGGGGTTTTGGTAACGATACCCTTCGTGGAGGCAAGGATGACGATGTAGTACAGGGAGATGCTGGCAACGACTTGATGTACGGCGACTCGGGCAGCGATATTTTGTGCGGCGATGAAGGTAACGATACTATTTTTGGCGATCGCGGGGAAAATCTGCGAGGCGCTGTGGGCTCTAACGGCCAGCAAGACTGCATCAACGGTGGCAGTGGGGATGACCTGTTATACGGCAATGAAGGTCAAGATACTCTCAATGGTGATGATGGTAATGACACTATTTACGGAGGGAAAGATAGCGATATTCTCAATGGGGGTGCAGGGGATGACTGGCTGTTTGGCGATGGGGGAGATGATACTTTGATAGGAGGTATTGGGAACGATCGCTTTGTGTTAAGCGCTAATAGCGGTATGGATACTGTGCTCAATTTTTCCGTAGGAACTGATAAGTTTTTCCTGGCTGGTGGCTTGAGTTTTGAGGCTTTGCAACTTAACTCGATGGCCAATGGCACACTGCTACAAGTTGCGGCGACTGGTCAGGTTTTGGCTCAGGTTTTTGGGGCTGATAATACTATTACCTCTCTGGATTTTCTGACTCTTTCTCCTTAAGATAAAAGCGCTTTAAATTCGCTGAACTTTTCCGATATTTTACCAACTCGGTTTGTTTGACAAACCGGGTATTTTAATATTTAAAAAATTACAAAAATCAAGCTCGTGAATTATTGGATTGTTCGCATTAACGACGAGCATAAAATTGGTTATTAGTAAGTTATTAACTCCTGATGAAAGCCAGAGGACGGAGTTTATGAATACAAAATTTATAACCATTTTTTGATGGAAATAGAGATAAGCTGAGATTCGGCTGATTGAATACCATTAAATTGGTTTTTTATCAGGAATCACGTCCTACTAAAAGTCAGAATAACTACACCATATGTACTCCAAAAGCGAACAATTGTCAACTACTTTTAGGCAGTAAATCTGGCTGCCGTCGGCGTATTTTCGTACATCTTATCTGTTTCTTCTTATAGGTAAATAATTTAGCGCCACGTCTGACTTGGCTAAAAAACGCCTAATTTATAAGGTAAATACAGCGAACTGATACTTGGGGAAGATGTCGATTTAAAAAAAATCGAAGTAAATAGAACTTGTTAGGTATGCGAAGTCGAGAAATTAGCAGTGAGAAATTTCCTATGAGCCCTTAACAATAATATCTACCACTGAAGACTGATAATTAACAAATCAAGGAGCTATGTAACTCATGAAAAATTTATGGTGCAACTACTCTTCACCGATTCACAAATCAAGTTGCGATAGCCGCGACACCGACTGCATAAAAGCTTCTTTGATGGGGGGGCAGTTAGTCAGCGATCGGGTGAGGGATATTTCCTGTTTAACAAAAGCGAGTCTGGCAGTCAATACTCAACATAAAAAACATTTAGTTTGCATCGATCCGAGGGTAGAGAATTATCAGCATCTTGCCAGCGGAGTCAAACCGGGGACAGAGATAATTGTCCTCGATCAAACTCTGGACGGAGTAGAACAAATTACCGAGATTCTAGCTAAACGCAGCTTAATTGCCAGCCTTCAGATTGTTGCTCACGGCAATGAAGCTTCCGTGCAACTGGGGTCAACTGTACTGAAGGATGAAAACTTACCAAAGTACGATCGGCATTTGCAGCAGTGGGGAAATGCTTTCACGGAAAAAGCCGATATTTTATTATTAGCCTGTAGGGTTGGGGCTGGAAAATCAGGGATGGCTTTCGTGCGGAAGCTGAGAGAACTAACAGGTGCAAATATAGCCGCTTCCAACAATTTAATTGGCAGTGCAAAGTTAGGAGGAAACTGGAAATTAAATGTTACAGCAGGACGAGTAAAAACCGCAATAGCATTTGAAACAAAAACGCAGGAAACTTACAGCGCTGTCCTCATTACTTTAGTTGACGAAACTTTTCAAGATGCAAGTCTAATAGGGCCTTGGATATCTGGGGTCAGCGGCACGGCAGACCTTCCAGCTTTAACAGCAGGAACCGGAACGGAGAGTTTTCCGGGTTTGAACATCGACCCGCCCGGCAGCGGGGCTTTGAGATTAACTTCAAGAAGTTTTGACCAATCTACTTTTGCCATCTATAACAGTGCGGTACCAGCCAGCAGTGGCCTTAAAATTGTCTTCGATATATTTGCCTACAACGGCACTGCACGTCCGAATTTATCCAATAATTTGACAGGGGACGGCATAAGTTTCTTTTTAATTGACGGTAGTGTGACGCCAACAAAAGCTGGAGGCTATGGAGGTTCTCTCGGCTACGCCCAAAATATAAACGAAAATCAGGCCGGTTTACTCGGAGGTTATTTAGGAATTGGATTTGATGAATTCGGAAATTTTTCAACTCAGAATGAAGGGCGTATAGGCGGAACTGCGGACGGGTCTAGACCAGATTCGGTAACGCTTCGAGGTAGCCAAGCTACGCAATATCGGTTTTTAACTTCTAACTTTGTGCCGGGGGGAGTAGATAATATTCCCAATCCCGTAAGTCCGCCAATCAACAGCATTACTAGCACTCGCGAACCAGCCAGAAGAAGAGTTCAAGTTATTTTGCAACCTCCCACTTCTTCTGCAACGCCCAACCGTCAACTTACTGTTAGCTTTGATCTCAACAATAATGGTTCGTTTACAGATCCGGGCGAGACTATTATCGACATTGGCAATTTAGAGGGAATAAACGGGCAAATCCCGGCAACATTCAAATTTGGTTTTGCTGGTTCAACGGGAGACGCAACAAATATTCACGACATTCGCACTTTGTCGATCCAAACTATAAACGTGCCGACTACTACAGCAGATGTTGCGACAACGAAAAAAGGCCCGGCTGCAGCGGCACCGGGTAGCAGCATTACTTACACAATTACGACAGTAAATAATGGCCCGAACCCGGCCGAAAACGTGCTGGTTGAAGACCAACTGCCCCGAGGGGCAGTATTTGGCAGTGCCGACGGCAGTGGCACTTTCAACCCGACAACGAGACTGGTCTCCTGGCGTATTCCGAATTTACCTGTTGGGGCCAGCACCGCCCGCACCGTAACCGTTACGGCCCCAACTACACTCGGCCCTATTACAAACAGTGTATTCAGCAGCAGCAACACGATCGATCCCGTACCCGCCAACAACAGCGGCAGCAGCGCGGAGGCCAGAGTCACCACCACTATCACGAACAATATTGCCGATGTAGTGACGCGCAAAACCGGGCCCGCTACTGCGGCTGCGGGCTCGACAGTCACCTACACAATTACGGCCACTAACAGTGGGCCGAGTGCGGCAACCAATGTGGCGATCGCCGACACCATTGTTCCGGGCTTAACAGGAGTCAGCGTGTCGGAGGGCGGAAGTTACAACGCAACTACAGGTATTGTGACTTGGACGGCGATCGCATCCCTAGCCCGCGCCGCCAGCGCCAACAGAACCGTCAGTTTCGCAGTTCCCGCCACCGGCGGCCCCATCGCCAACACTGCTAGCAGCACCTCAAATACCCCAGACCCCAATCCCGGCAACAACAACGGCAGCAGCCCGTCGGCGAGAGTCACCACCACGATCACCGCTAGCGCCGATGTTGTTACGCGCAAAACCGGGCCCGCTAGTGCGGCTGCGGGCTCGACTGTCACCTACACAATTACGGCGACTAACAGTGGGCCGAGTGCGGCAACCAATGTGGCGATCGCCGACACCATTGTTCCTGGTTTAACAGGAGTCAGCGTCTCAGAGGGCGGAAGTTACAACGCAACTACAGGTATTGTGACTTGGACGGCCATCCCATCCCTAGCCCGGGCAACCAGCGCCAACAGAACCGTCAGTTTCGCAGTTCCCGCCACCGGCGGCCCGATCGCCAACACTGCTAGCAGCACCTCAACTAGCCCAGACCCCAATCCTGCCAACAACAACGGCAGCAGCCCGTCGGCAAGAGTTACCACTGCTATCACCCAGAGTGCCGATGTAGTGACAGTCAAAACCGGGCCCGCTAGTGCGGCTGCGGGCTCGACTGTCACCTACACAATTACGGCGACTAACAGTGGGCCGAGTG
>NZ_JAUBOZ010000015.1:103416-108704 GCF_036700475.1 Microcoleus sp. T2B6
CCTCAACTAGCCCAGACCCCAATCCTGCCAACAACAACGGCAGCAGCCCGTCGGCAAGAGTTACCACTGCTATCACCGCTGCCCCGACTCCGACTCCCCCACTCCCACCAACTCCGACTCCCCCACTCCCACTCCCACCGACTCCGACTCCCGCCAACCTACGGCCGATAGCTAGCAACGTCAACCTCGAAATCGCCCCCAGCAGCGCTGTGGCGATCGCAGGACTCGGAGGAAGCGACCCCGACGGCTCGATCGCATCCTTCACCATCAACACCGTCCCACCAGCAAATGAAGGGCTGATATTTTTAGGCAATCCCGAAACCGGCGGCCGGATTGTCACCGCCGGTGAAATTCTGACACCTGCTGAGATTAACCAATTATTTTTCCAATCGACAGCCAACTTTACAACAGCAAATTTCACCTACAGCGCTACAGACAACCAGGGCGCTACCAGCCCCGCCAGCGCTACTGTATCGGCGCTGCTGCCGATGCCAAACGAACCGCCCGTAGCTAACAACGTCAACCTCGAAATCGCCTCCAGCAGCGCTGTGGCGATCGCAGGACTCGGAGGAACCGACCCCGACGGGTCGATCGCATCCTTCACCATCAACACCGTCCCACCAGCAAATGAAGGGCTGATATTTTTAGGCAATCCCGAAACCGGCGGCCGGATTGTCACCGCTGGTGAAATTCTGACACCTGCTGAGATTAACCAATTATTTTTCCAATCGACAGCCAACTTTACAACAGCAAATTTCACCTACAGCGCTACAGACAATCAGGGCGCTACCAGCCCCGCCAGCGCTACTGTCTCTGCCATTCCCCTGAACGAACCAACACCACCAACACCAACAACACCGCCAACACCAACACCGCCAACACCGCCAACACCGCCAACACCACCAACACCGCCAACACCACCAACACCGCCAACACCAACACCGCCAACACCGCCAACACCAACACCAACACCACCAACACCGCCAACACCACCAACACCGCCAACACCGCCAACACCAACACCCGCAGCGGAACCAACACCACCAACACCGCCAACACCAACACCCGCAGCGGAACCAACACCACCAACACCGCCAACACCAACACCCGCGCCGGAACCAACACCCGCGCCGGAACCAACACCACCAACCCCAGCCCCGCAACCAACACCAACACCAACACCAACCCCAGCCCCGCAACCAACACCAACACCAACACCAACCCCAGAAGCAACCCCTATATTCAACCCAGTACCCGAACCCGATACCAGTTGCGGTTGCCAACCACTGCCCCTACCGCCCAACATCACATTTATCCCACCCCAGCCTTCACAAATACTCAACTTCGACTCCAACGCCGCACAACTCATCGACATCCAAAACACCAGCATCGGCACTCCTGGAAACGATTCCTTAACAGGGAACGAAACTAACGAACTGTTTCTCTCATTTGAGGGCGACGACACAGTGTTAGGTGAAGGCGGCAGCGATATCATCTTCGGCGAACAACAACGAGACTTCATCGCCTCCGGCCTCGAAAACGACATCGTTTATGCCGGCAAAGAAACCGATGCCGTATTTGGTGGCAAAGACAACGATCGCATTTTTGGCGATCGCAATGGAGACACATTGTACGGCGATCGCGGTGCCGACACCATAGTCGGCGACAACGGCAACAACATCGACTTAACCGACAACGACGGCGACCTAATTTTTGGCGGTTCTTCAGGCGACGCCATTGGTAGCAATCAAGGTTCCGACACCGTTTACTCCGGCAAAGGCCCAGACATCGCTTACGGGGGGATCGACAACGACTTGATTTGGGGTGACAAAGGCCCAGACACCCTTTGGGGCGACAAGGGAGACGACTCTGTGTTTGGCGGCGTCCTCAACTCCCTCGATAGCGACCCCGACGGCTTCGATTTACTGTTGGGAGGCGATGGCAACGACCTACTTAACGGCCAAGAACAAGACGATACCTTGCGAGGTGGTAACGGCTTCGATTTGCTGTTTGGAGGCAAAGGGGGCGATGGCATTTTCGGCGAAACTGACTCGGATACTCTCTACGGCAATCTAGGTTCTGACACCATAGTCGGCGACTACGGCACTCCAGCGGGCAGTACAGTTGCCACCGATGAAGGTGATTTAATTTTCGGCAACGACACCGGCGATATCATCGGCGGCGGCAGCGGTAACGATAGCATTTTTGCCGGCAAAGGTAATGACTTAGTTTATGGTGGCAAAGATAATGACCGGATTTGGGGTGAACTCGGTTCCGATACCATTGTCGGCGATGAGGGAGACGATTCGCTTTACGGCGGCTTGCAAAACGAGTTAGTGTCCGATGTTGATGGACGCGACTTGCTATTTGGGGGAGAGGGGAATGACTTCCTCAATGCGGGTGAGAGTTCCGATTCTTTGAGTGGGGGTTTTGGTAACGATACCCTTCGTGGAGGCAAGGATGACGATGTAGTACAGGGAGATGCTGGCGATGATTTGATGTACGGCGACTCGGGCAGCGATATTTTGTGCGGCGATGAAGGTAACGATACCATTAGTGGCGATCGCGGGCAAAATCTGCGAGGCGCTGTGGGTGAAGACGGCCAGCAAGACTGCATCAACGGTGGCAGTGGCGATGACCTGTTATACGGCAATGAAGGTCAAGATACTCTCAATGGTGATGATGGTAATGACACTATTTACGGCGGGAAAGATCGCGATATTCTCAATGGGGGTGTTGGGGATGACTGGCTGTTTGGTGATGGGGGAGATGATACTTTGATTGGGGGTATGGGGAACGATCGCTTTGTGTTAAGCGCTAATAGCGGTATGGATACTGTGCTCAATTTTTCCGTAGGAACTGATAAGTTTTTCCTGGCTGGTGGCTTGAGTTTTGAGGCTTTGCAAATTAACTCGATGGCCAATGGCACACTGCTACAAGTTGCGGCGACTGGTCAGGTTTTGGCTCAGGTTTTTGGGGCTGATAATACTATTACTTCTCTGGATTTTCTGACTCTTTCTCCTTAAGACAGGTTTCACAAAAAACAGCGTGTAGGGTTCCATTTACACAGCACCTTACCGCTGTTTATTCAAAAATTCTAATCCTAAAAAAATAGCTGCGATGCTTCCTGCTACACAAATTTCTCGGTTTGCTATTTTTAACAAAACTTCGGTAATTGGGACTAAAACTACTTCAATATCTTCTGTAATATCCAATTGGATTTTGCTAGCAAGCTTGACATTTTTAGCAAAGTATAGGTAGATAGAATTGGTGTCTTTGACGGGGTTATCATATAAGGTTGCGAGTTCCAAAATTTCTTCAGCAACATATCCAGTTTCTTCGGCAAGTTCTCTGGCGGCTGCCGATTTCCCGCTCTCTTCAGCAGGGTTGAAAGATCCAGCAGGCAGTTCCAGCAAAATTTCGCCTACTCCGTGCCTGTATTGGCGCACTAATACAAGTTCTTGCTGCTCTGTAGTGGCAAATACGAGGGCGATATTGGGTCGGACATTAACAAAAAAATCGTCTATAATTTGTCCGCTTGGCAATTCTATTTCATCTTGTCGAACCTGACACCACTTGTTGTTAAGAACGAAGCGCGATCGCAATAATTTCCATTTAGTTAAATTTTTCATATCGCAATAATGCTAAACTTTCAGCGTCATCCGAAGGCAAAATTTTCCCATCCATAATCTATTTCAGATCAAAAATTTCACCCAGCAGCCATGCCATACAGAAAATTACCACGAAAATTTTGGGCAGACTTACAAAAATTGACTGTTAATTCTCTAGCACCCGGATTGTTTGCGATCGAGTCACTGAGTCTGAGTCTAGCAGTCGCCGCCGCAGTTGCAGCAGTGGCCGCAACACTGGAACCAGCAAATGCTTCTACAGTCACAAGTTGGCAATTCGATCCGGCGACAAATCAGCTAGAAATTACTCTCCCAGAGGGAACAACCCCCACATATTCTCTACTCAACCCGTCTCAGATTGCTGTGGATTTGCCCAATACTGAGATCGGAGTAGATGCAACTCAGCTATACCCACAAGGTAGAGTGCGTTCTGTGGGAGTGAGTCAACTTCAACCGGGAAGGGCGAGAATTCTGGTCAATTTGGCTCCAGGAGTCGGTTTCAGGGCAGGGCAAGTTCAATTCCAAAGAATTGGGGTAGAAAATCGCTGGGTGTTACGCCCTTCGATCGAACCGACTCCAATTATGGAAACTCCCGAAACTAAACCCCAGCCTGCAATACAAGTACCGCAAAACCAGCCGCCGACTGATTCCAACTCAACTGCTGCCTCAAAGGTCGATCGAGCTGAGCCTCCTACTTCCCTAAATCCCGCTACAAATTATTCGCAGCAGCCAACTCCAAATGACCAAATCCGGCCGCTAAGAGTGCCTTTAGTCAATGTTCGCCTTGACGAACGCCGTGGGGTACAAGCGGCTGCTCTACCCCGCCTAGATCCTCAAATAACGGCTGCTTCAGCACCCCAACAGCGGACGCTTACTTTTGGTGAACCGCTTCCTCGCGGACGATCGAATGCTCCTTTGCAGGCTGCGACTGGGGCGAATGTCTTGTTGCCGACGGGCACGGAGCTGAGTTTGCTATACCCGGGCGATCGGGCTTTGCGGCTGCAAGCGAAGCCCAGCCGAGAGGAAGTGCTGTTGCTCCAAGGGGGAATTCTCGACAGTCGCGGTAATACGATCGTACCTGCTAATACGCCGGTCATCGGCCGGTTTGAAACAACGAACCTCGGCAGTCGATTTGTGGTCGAAGCTATTAGTCTCAACGGCCGCAATATCCCTCTCTTCGCTCGCTCCGAACCCGTGGGCGGCCGCCGACAAGAGCCTTCCGATCGCAGTTTGTTGCGAAATACTGGTATTGGTGGCTTAGCTTTGTTCTTGCTGAGCGGCTTTTCTGGTATCGGTTTGTTGGCGGGAGCAGCCGGTGGTGTTGCTACAACTTACGTCGCTGCTCCTCAACCTGCTACGATTCAACCCGGCCAAATTTTGCAAGTTCAGTTAACGGAAGATTTCCCCCAGTTAGGTTTTTGAAGGAAGAGGGAAGAAGGAAGAGGTTCGAGGTTCGAGGTTCGAGGGAAGAAGGAAGAGGTTCGAGGTTCGAGGTTCGAGGTTCGAGGGAAGAAGGAAGAAGGAAGAGGGAAGAATTTTTTCTTCCCTCGAACCTCTTTGTTGTTCAAAATTTACTTAGGATCGCGAATTAAATAACTTACAATTTTAATTGTTATTGTGGGATGGGCGTCCCGCCCGTCCAAAAAGGACGGGCGGGAC
>NZ_JAUBOZ010000016.1:0-28779 GCF_036700475.1 Microcoleus sp. T2B6
AGCCGTGTGCGGTGAAAGTCGCAAGCACGGTTTTGTAGGAGAGATGGTGGGGGACACCCTACCATCGACTCTCTAACGGCATGGGAATTAATCTTACCCACAGTCAGGAGACGGCAGTACCTTTGGTAGTGTCAACTTAAGGTAAAACCGATAGTCCGTCAGGGGTTGAAACCCCCGCCTCAAAGTGAAAGTCCTCTCAAAGAGGACTAATGAGTTCTTCAGTCCTCTTCGAGAGGACTTTAGCTATGAGACAGGGAATTCATTCCCTGGCGGAGTGCCGGGTGGGAGGAGTGGCGGCAGCGCCTTTGGTAGTGTCAACTTAAGGTAAAACCGATAGTCCGTCAGGGGTTGAAACCCCTGCCTCAAAGTGAAAGTCCTCGCTTCAGAGCACTAATGAGTTCTTCAGTCCTCTTCGAGAGGACTTTAGCTATGAGACAGGGAATTCATTCCCTGGCGGACTGGCGGAGTGCCGGGTGAGAGGAGTGGCGGACTAAAAGCTTAAGTTGACACTACCAAAGGCAGTACCGTTTCCCTACTCAAACCATTACCCCCAATTGCATTTGCCTTCTTCCTTCTCCCATACAAAAAAAACCCGGCCTCTCAAAGAAACCGGGTTTTTTGTCAATCAGACGCTTTCTTGTGATGCAGCCTAATCCCTAAAAAAATGTCATATATAAAACTCCAAAAGTCCTTTTTCCCTTCCAATATTCCCAAAGTTTGAGGAGAACCTTTCTCATCCAACAGCGGCTTGACAGCCTCATAAGCAGGCTTGTAATTGTACCAAGGAATAGAAGGCCACAAGTGATGAATCAGATGATAATTCTGCCCCAAAATCAAGATATTTAGAATAGGACTAGGATATACTCTGGCATTTTTCCAACGATCGCGATCGTGAAACGGACGGTGCGGCAAATAATCAAAAAATAACCCCAACGCCAACCCCACCACCAAAGCCGGAGAAAACCAAAAATTCAGGACGTAATCTAAATGGCCGTATTGAATCGAGATATACACGATCGCAATCACAAACAAACGGCTGAAAAACCATTCCAATAATTCGTATTTCCGCCACAGTTTGCGCTTAAAAAAGAAAATCTCGTGGTAAAAAAACCTCGCAGCAATCAACCACAAAGGCCCGCCGGTCGAAACATAATGGTCTGGATCGTTATCTGGGTCATTAACGTGGGCGTGATGCTGCATATGTACCCGCGTAAACACCGGGAAAGCAAAACCCAACATCAGCGCGCTACCGTGTCCCAAAATAGCATTGATCGTGCGATCGCGATGGGCAGCATTGTGAGACGCATCGTGAATCACAGTTCCAGCCATGTGCAAAGCCAACACGTTCAGCGAAAAACAGCACCACTGCGGCCATCCCCAGCACCAGAAACCCAAGTTAGAAATCACGAGAATCGCTACTGCACTCAAAAACAGCAGCAGTGTCGGATTAAAGTCACCGGGAGGACTCAGAAACTCTTTCGGCACTGTCAGCGGCCGTCCTGCCTCCGACATCTTTGTTAAGACTCCTTAATATTTCACACTTGCGTAGTATAAGATACAAGCCAGACAATAGTAAAGTTTTTTGAAATACTCACCGGGCTGAAGGCGCGGTGATTCTTGACGCTTCATAGGGTTCTGCTAACCGTTGGTAGTCTGACAATCCCTCTGCGCCCGTTTTGAGTCGTGGCGATTCCCCATCCCGACTTTTTCTATGATTCTCGAAGCATTTTTATCTCTATCTTGCTCAGTACCACAACTTAGACAAAGCACTGAACGAACAGACAAATCGATTTTACCCCATTTAAAACCACAGTCCGCACAAACTTGGCTAGTAGGCTCCCACCTGCTAATTATTTGGAACTCTCTACCAAACTTCTCAGACTTAGATTCACAGAAAGTCCTAAACTCCCTCCACCCTTGCTGACTAATTGCCCTTGAGAGTTTCCGATTTTTTACCATCCCTGACACGTTTAAATCTTCCAAAATAATCACTTGGTTTTCGTTAACTACTTTAGTTGATAAATTATGTAGGAAATTTTTGCGGGTATCGGCCATGCGGTTGTGCAATTTAGCAATCTTAATTCGGGTTACATTTCTCCTTTTAGAGTCTTTTGGTTGGCGAGCCTCTTTGCGCTGGAGTTTGCGGATTTTTCGGTCTAAATTCTTATAGTTAGGGCTTTGGGCATTTTCACCATTGCTCATCACCGCCAAAGTTTTAATCCCTAAATCAATTCCGATACTTGGGTTTTGGGCCTCAGATTGAATTGGTTGAACTTCTACAACAAAACTTAGGAAATAACGATTTGCACAATCTTTGATTACTGTGACGGAGCTAGGTTCAGACGGTAGGGGTCTTGACCATATTGGTTTGACAATACCAATCTTGGCTAAATAAACACCGCCATTTTTTAGAGAAAAACCTCCAATCCTAAATCGTGCCGACTGGCTATTTGTTCTTTTCTTGAATTTAGGATAACCAACCTTACGACCTTTCCGCTTTCCTTTGCAGGAGTTAAAGAAGTTCTTAAAAGCTGCTTCCAAGTCCGCTACAGACTGCTGTAGAGGAATATTAGAAACTTCGCTCAACCAAGCTCTTTCTTCAGTTTTTTTCGCTTGGGTTATTACGATTTTTTGCAGTTCGGCCGAACTTGGCTTTTTTTCACACTGTTTACAGAGAGCTAGACTATCGTTCCAGATTACCCGAACGCAACCAAACAACTGAGCCAAGCTCTGCTGCTGTTGATTTGTCGGATAAAATCTGTACTTGAATCTCGCCTTCATGGTTATACTGAATATTGGTCAGTAGGTTTTATTATAAATTGGTTTGCAAGCAATGACAACTATTTACCGCCTTGAACGCCATTCTGTTACAGAACTTAAACTACACTTGGTCTGCGTGACAAAATACCGTCGGTCTGTATTCACGGCCGAAAGTATTGATTTGATTGAAAAATCGTTTCGAGACGTAGCCCAAAAAATGAACTTTCAAGTGCTAGAGTTCAATGGCGAAGGCGATCACGTTCATGTGCTGATCGAGTATCCGCCTAAATTGTCTATTTCTCAAATAGTTAACGCATTGAAGGGTGTGTCCAGTCGTCGTTATGGACAAGCTGGACACGAAAAACCCCATAAAGAAGCTTTGTGGAGTCCTAGCTATTTTGCCATTTCTGTAGGGGGTGCGCCCTTAGAAGTTTTGAAGGAGTATATTAGAAATCAGGAAAAGCCGTCCTAAAAGGACGGGGCTTGTGTCCCAATTTTTTGGTCAGGGACTCAGGGCTAAAGGCATGAAAGAACAGAGTTCGATCGCCAAAAACTAGCCTCTGCACAAACAGCAAAGTATTGCTGTTGTACAAGGATACCAGTCCTAGATTAGCCACAGCTCAGCAGACCAAATAAAATCAATGGGTATGTCTGTATTTATGTCAAGCCTGAGAGCGGAAAAATTTGCAAAAAAGAGCGCTCCCCAAGAAAAAATTACCGATCGGTAAAAAGTCAGATATTCTATATATTGTTCAATACCTGCTTTTTTGACGACTATCAAAATTTTTAAGACTTGAGACTAGCGTCATTGCTTGTAGTGCAAAGATGAAACGTTAGCCGAAATTTAAACAAGAAATCCACCTGCCTCCCCAGAACACCGCTGATGCAATTGCCAAAAGCCCTACGCCGGACTAAAATCGTCGCCACCATTGGCCCAGCAACTTCGGACCCACAAGTGCTGCGCCAGCTCATAGAAGCCGGTGCCACAACTTTGCGACTCAACTTTTCCCACGGAACAGAAGAAGACCACCAGCGCAGCATTCGCTTAATCCGGCAAACATCCTTTGAACTCAACCAGCCGGTAGCCATCCTCCAAGACCTCCAAGGCCCGAAAATTCGTTTAGGGCGCTTTGAGACAGGCTCTATAGTTGTCAAAAACGGCGATCCTTTCATTCTCACCAGCCGCCAAGTTCCCGGCACCGAGCTCATTTCTTCCGTCACCTACGACCCCCTAGCAGACGAAGTTCCAGAGGGATCAGTGATTCTGCTTGACGACGGGAAAGTGGAAATGCTGGTCGAAAAAGTAGACCGCGCGGCGCGGGAATTGTACTGCCGCGTCGTAGTCGGCGGGCCGCTTTCCAACAACAAAGGCGTGAATTTTCCGGGAGTTTACCTGTCAATTAAAGCGCTGACTGATAAAGACCGCAAAGATTTAATGTTCGGCCTCGACCAAGGTGTCGATTGGGTGGCCCTGAGCTTTGTGCGAAATCCCCAAGATGTGCTCGAAATTAAAGAGCTGATTGCCAGTGCGGGCAAGCAAGTACCGGTGATTGCTAAGATCGAAAAGCACGAGGCGATCGAACAAATGGAGGAAATTCTCACCCTTTGCAACGGCGTGATGGTCGCCCGTGGCGATTTGGGAGTGGAACTACCCGCCGAAGACGTGCCGATTTTGCAAAAGCGCCTGATTGCTACCTCCAACCGCCTGGGTATTCCGGTAATTACCGCTACCCAGATGCTCGACAGCATGGTCAACAATCCCCGTCCCACCCGCGCCGAGATTTCCGACGTGGCCAACGCGATTCTCGATGGAACTGATGCAGTCATGCTCTCGAATGAAACTGCTGTCGGCAAGTTCCCCGTCGAAGCGGTGGCGACGATGGCGAGAATTGCGGTGCGGATGGAGAGGGAAGGAATTAAGCGGAATATTAGGAATGTAGAAGATATTGGTCGATCGATCCCCAACGGTATCAGCCAAGCAGTCAGCCAAATCTCCGAACAGTTGAACGCCGCGGCCATCATGACGCTGACCAAAACCGGCGCCACAGCCCGAAATGTCTCGAAGTTCCGACCCAAAACTCCGATTTTGGCAGTTACTCCTCACGTAGACGTAGCCCGACAACTGCAATTAGTATGGGGAGTAAAACCCTTGCTGGTGCTGGATTTGCCCTCCACCGGCCAGACATTTCACTCTGCCATGACAGTCGCCCAGGAAAAAGAGTTAGTGTGCGACGGAGATTTAGTGGTGATGACCGCCGGTACTCTGCAAGGGGTTGCCGGATCGACGGATTTGATCAAAGTTGAAGTAGTGACAGCAGTTTTAGGCAAAGGCACCGGTGTCGGTTTGGGATCGGTGAGTGGCCTGGCCAGGGTTGCTCGCACTGCTGCGGATGTAGGCAATTTCCACCCTGGAGAAATTTTGGTAGTGGAACACACCAGCGTCGCTTTTGTGGAGATGATTCGGAAAGCCGCAGGTGTGGTAACGGAGGAGGACAGTTTGACTTCTCACGCCGCGATTATCGGTTTGCGCTTGGGCGTGCCGGTGATGGTGGGCGTAAAGAATGCCACGCGCGTAATTCGGGACGGAACTATGCTGACGCTGGATATGCAGCGGGGTTTAGTTTATTCCGGGGCCAGAGGCGGCTCAACTGACACGGAAGTGACCGTTTAGCTGTTGGTGAGCTAGGAGTTGTGGAATTTTGAATTAAATTCTACAACTCGTTGCTTTTTTCGCTTAGGTTGTGCTATAATTCAAAATTGTCTGTGCCGATGTAGCTCAGGGGTAGAGTATTCGATTCGTAATCGAACGGTCGTGGGTTCAAATCCCACCATCGGCTTTAGGTTTCAGCGATTTTTGTCTATGCTTTAGTCTATGACTGAGCTCAAACTGTGATCAAAACGCAGTTTAACTGCTCAAAAATGCTCTGGGCCAAGTAGCCGAGAGCATTTTTATTTGCCCTAAATCCTTGTGTGGTGCAGATTATGAATTTTTAAAATCATCTCGTTTCCGGTTGCATCGGTATTCTTCAAATGTCCAAACAGTCCGTTGTCATATCAATTCCGGTTGTATCGGAATGGTGAAACCGCAGAGGACACAGAGGATACAGAGAAAGGGAAGAGAGAGATGAATAATTCCGATGCCAACGGATTTGATATCCTATCGTTTCCGGTTGCATTGGAATAATAAAATCGAGTCAACATTTAACACTCAACCATTCAGTTTTTCGACCCATCCTTCTACAGTCAACAGTCAACAGTCAACAGTCAACAGTCAACAGTCAACAGTCAACAATTAACAGTCAACAGTCAACAGTCAACAGAGGACTTACATTCCTGACTAGAAACCGGGCATCGTATTACTTTGGGGGCCGGGGGAGGCGAAAACTCAGGGGACTGAGGATTTGATTGAGAGTTCGCAGTTGTTCCGCAGTACCCAAACAAATCAGCATATCTCCTCCTTCGATCGCAGTTTCTCCAGTAGGCCCGACAATCAAAGTCCCGCCAGCGCGCCGCACCGCTAAAACCAAGGCCCCCGATTGCGATCGCAACTTGGCATTTCTCAAAGTTTGCCCGACGTAGACACAAGTATTGGGATCGACCAAAAATTCTTCCATGTAAAAAGAACTCTCGGTGCCCGTCAAAACACCGTCTAAAAAATCCATAACTTGAGGCCGCAAAGCCGCCGCAGCCATGCGTTTTCCCCCGGTAATGTAGGGGGATACGACGGCATCGGCGCCGCCGCGCTGCAACTTCTTTACCGCTTCTTCTGTGGTGGCGCGGGCGATCGCCCGTACCTTCGGATTCAGAGTTTTCGCTGACATGACAGTGTATAAATTCTCGGCATCCGAAGGCAAAGCTGCTACTATGCAAATTGCGCGATCGATCCCCACACTCAGCAAAATTTCGTCCAAAGTCGCGTCTCCTTGGACAGCCGTGTACCCCAGTGCCAAAGCTGCCTCAACCGACTGCACCGCCGAATCTATCACCACAAAAGAGATATATTCGGCCTGAAATTCCAAGGCAATTTGGCGGCCAGTGCGCCCAAAACCGCAGAGAATGTAATGCCCGATCAAAGAATCTACCAATCGTCGCTGCTGCCTAATTCTTGCTCCTTCTTGAAAATATCCTTCAATCAGCGCTTCTGTAAAGCGGTTGACTATGAAACCAATCACAATCACGCCCATCAAAATCAGCCATATGGTAAACATTCGCCCGCGTTGACCGAGGGGCTGAAGTTCACCGTAGCCGACAGTTGCTAAGGTAATTACTGTCATGTAAGCGGCATCTAGCAAAGACCATCTTTCCACTTGCCAATACCAGAGAGTACCCGTGCAAAAAATGCCGCCAAGGGCGAGGACTCCGTTTCTTAAGTCTTTTTGCAGGCGCTGGTACTTTTGTTCTAAAGTTGAATACACCGATCGGGCTGACCTATTACCTATTACCTGCTACCAATTTTAACGATATCAGCCCTAGACGCAGGGGCGATCAATCGATTTTAGATTTTAGATTTTAGATTTTAGATTGGCCCCACGGATAAATGCGGGGGCTTGAGGATTTTCGATTTTCGATTTTGGATTGATTCCACGGATAAATCTGGGGGCTTGTACCATCAAGAAAATCTTGGTCAAAAAGCCAGTTTCTGCCTAGATACTTTGCTGCCAAACTCAACATTTTGACTCTTAACCTGGTTTTTTTTGCGTGAGTTCCGACTGAGTTCCAATCCCGTCGCAGAGGTGGCGATTGTTTGGATTGGCGATCGGATTTGTCTGAAAATAATTGCGGGCTCCATCGCAACCCTGCAGCAACAAATCGTCTAGATTAAAATTCCACAGCATCACCGTACCGTCAGCACTAGCAGTAGCGATCGCTTTGCCGTCTGGACTAAAACTCGCACTCCAAACAGCATCCTTATTACCTTTTAAAGTTTTGAGCAATGTACCGTCAATGTTCCACAGCCTCACCATTTTGTCTGTGCTTGCAGATAGCAACATTTGACTGTCGGGACTAAAGCTGATATTTGTCACTCCACTTGTATGCTTGAAAATACTTAGCGGTGTGCCGTCTTTGCTCCAAATTCTCGCACCTCCCCCAGCACTGGCCGTCGCCAGCATTGCTCCGTCTGGACTGAAAGCTACACTCATTATTTTATCACTTTCAATCTGTAAAGTTCGGAGCAATTTGATATCGGTGCTTGCTTCAATTGACTGCTGTTTTTGCAACTTTTCCACAATCTTTCTCAAACTCCAAAGTTTAACAGTGCCATCAGTAGCAGCCGCAGCAATTATCTGGCCGTCTGGGCTAAAACTCGTGCTGGTTATCCAACCTCGCTCCACTTTTAAACTTAACAATTCTTCACCGTTTATTTTCCATAGTTTAACTGTTCCATCGGCACTTGCTGAAGCGATGATTTTACCATCTGGACTAAAAGAGACGCTTGTTATTTGACCGCTGTGTCCTTTTATATCATGAATTAACTGGCCATCTCTTTGCCAAATTTTGACAGTTTGATCGTCGCTTGCTGAGACAAGTATCTGACCGCTAGGGCTGAAAATTGCCCTTCTAATTTTATCAGTATGCCCGGTCAATGTTGCTTGCAAAGTTCCATTAGTTTGCCAAAGTTTGATATAATTGTCATCGGTAGCAGTCACAAGTGTTTGACTGTCGGGACTGAAACTCACGAAAGCAAGGGTACTGGCTTGACTCTGTAAGTGGCGGCGTTCCCGAAAGTTGTAAACTGCCTGTTCGAGGGCGATCGCCACTCGCATCTGAATATCTGAGCTGACTCCGAGCGATCGTTTCATTTCTGTAACAGCTCTGATGCTTTCTAGCAAAGCTTCGTCTTTTTTATCCGCAGCAAATAGCGTTTCTGATAGCAAACTGAGAGTGAGAATTTTGTGGTTTCTTTCTTCGATGGACGGTTTTACCCAAAAAGTTACTATCAGGATTGATATTAATATGACTGCGGCTCCTGTAACTGTTTGCACTCTCAGTTGTTGCTCGCGCCAAAGTTTAACTGCAATCGCTTTTTTCTGCTTTTGTGCTTCGCTTAGTTCCTCTAGTAACTTTTTTTCGCGGCGCAGTTGTTCCATTTCAGCTTGAGTTTGTTTTTCGCGATCGCGCAATTTGGCAAATTCCGCTTCTTGACTCGCACCTAAAAATTGATAATCTTGGGTGTTCAAACTTTTATTTGCCGCCCACTGTCGGGCATCTTCCAGTGCTTGACCGCGCAACAAGCGAGATTCGTCTTGACAATTTGTAGCTATCCATGCTGTTAGGGATTCAGCATAGGGGCGCAAGTCGCCGAGCGCTTTTTCTACCCAGTTATGGTTGAATATAGCTGCGTAAATGCGGTTGGATACGGTTAATTTCCCGGCTCGTTTTACTACTAATCCGCTCAGTCGCAATTCTGTTTGTTCGGGAGTATCATCGGCCCAGATTCCCCCTACCAGGGCGGGCACGGGGGCACCGCCCCTACAATCGGGGGGTTCTGAAGGTTGCTGATTTCCACTCAGTTGCTGTTCGGTTTGTTCGGGAGTATCATCGGCGCAGATCCCCCCTGCCCCCCTTAACAAGGGTAATTCTGGCATTTTCTCCCCCCTTATTAAGGGCAGAGCTGTTTCATTCTCAGAAAAACCAGGGTTTTGTAGGGGCGGTGCCCCCGTGCCCGCCCAGCCCATAGACGAGCGGGTCGGGGTTTCAGATATCGGGGCAACCACGGGGGGATTGCCCCTACAAGAGAATGAAACAGCCCCCCTTATTAAGGGGGGTTGGGGGGGATCGCAGGGTGACAATATTTTTTGATATAGTCCTAATAACCTACTGGCGCGGTGCGGACTTCTGAGAAGGCGATCGCGAATTGTTTTGATGTGTACCGGTTCATCGGATGATTCCCAATTATCAATAATATGAGATTGCACTATCTCGCTAATTAATAATTGATTTGTAGTAGAATTTTCAGTTTTGCTTTCATCGGTTGAATCTGATATAATAGAAGCCGACGCTAAGCTTTTTACATGGTGCAAAATCAGCTTGCAAAGCTTTTGAGTCAGAAATGGCTGTCCTCCAGTCCAGTCCAAAATCTCTTTTAAAACCTCTTGAGGATTGTCTACTTTTCCCTCAAATCCCTTTGCTAAAGGCAGAGCTTCTTGTAAGTTAAAACCGTGCAATTCAATAGGTAAACCGATATTAAAGGGCGTGCGAGTTGCATCGCTAATTAAATCCGATGGCGTAGCTACTCCCAGCAAAGCAAATGTAATGCGCTGGTATTCTGAATTGTGAGCCCGTTTATTGTAGCAACATCTAATTAATGCAAAAAAATCGTCTAGCGGTTCTTGGAAACTCAGAACGCTATCAATTTCATCAATAAAAATGACCAGGTTTTGAGAAATTTTGACCAGCAGCAATTCTTCAATTAACTCTCCTAAGCGCTGCACCGGCGACATCAACTCTCTCTCCCGCCACCAAGCCATAAACTCGACTGGGTTAAACAGGTTGAAACTGCACAATAGCTTGTAAGCGACGCCGCCGTACCACTTATCTAGAGAGACTTGCTGGTTGCCAATGTCCGAAAGGTCGATCGTAGCACAGGCAATGCCATCAGCCGAGAGTTTTTGTACAGTTCGCACCAGCAAACTGGATTTGCCCATTTGTCGGGAATTGAGCACGTAACAAAACTCTCCAGCTTTCAGGGCTTGATAAAGTTCTGAGTCAGCTTGTCGCACTACATAAGTAGGTGCATTTTGCGGGAGACTGCCGCCGATTTGATATTGGTAATCGACTGTCATTATCTTGCTTATAGTTAGATTATTTTGTCACTTCAGTTGTGCCTTGACCGCAAATAAGCTTGCCATTTTGATAAGTTGGTTCCGCTGGTTCAATTGTACCGGGAGAATCTGATTGGCACAAGATGGATGCTGTTGTCATTTCATTCTTAGCAACTTTGGCATCGACTTTTTTACCAGGAACTACAAAGACACCGCCGATATAACTTTTAAGTTCTTGCTTGGAGATTCCATAATTAAATACTGCTTGGTTGGTGGCGCGAATTGAATATTTGTAGTTTGTTGTTTCAGTTTTAAGACCAATCCCCAGTGCTTCAACTGAATTGGAAAAACTACGTCTGTCTAAAAAGTTCGCTTGCTGAGCTTGGTTGATTGAGCTAACATACTGTTTTGCTTCCGCTTGCTTTGCTTTATTGGCGCTCTTCAAGAATGATGGAAGCTCGAAAGCATAAAATGTTAGTGGCCAAAGCAATATCAAAAGCACTAAACATCCACAGCCAGCATAAATAGGTGAATTTCTATCTGACTTAGAATTTTCTTGACTCATGGTATTCTAGCCTCATTATTTGTAGTTTTACCTAAGTTTCCCGGTTAAAGTCCCTATTTAGTGACTTTCTTTGTTCCCTTACCGCAGATAGGGTAGCCTTTTTCCAGCTTGGGTAACTGCGGTTTAATAATCCCTCGTTTTTCAGCTTCACAGATGATAGTTATACTGGTCTTTTGGTTAGCAGGAGCCTTGTTATCAACATTTTGAGGTGGAACCCGGAAGTCTCCAGCAGTAGAGCTTTTAAAAGCGTTAACCATTATATGCAATGCTAACTGGCTTAGAATATTGTTGAGTCATGGTATGGTATCCTCTCTGTTTGTAGTAAGGACTTTCTCTGGCCTATACTTAGATTATCTGGTCACTTCTGTTGTGCCTTGCCCACAAGCAATTTTACCATTTTTATAGGTGGGTTCCGCTGGTTTTATTGTACCAGCCGAATCAGCTTCGCACAATATGGATGCTGTTGTCATTTTATCTTTAGCAGCCTTGGCATCAACTTCTTTAGCAGGAAGTACAAAGACACCCCCCACATAGCTTTTAAGTTCTTTTTTCGGCGATAGTGCATAATTAAATGCTGTTTTTTTGGTGATGTAAAGTGAATAGTGGTATGCTGTTTCTGTTTTACTGCTAATTTCTAAAGCTTTAACAGAAGTAGTAAAAGCAGCTTTTTCGAGAAAGTGAGATTGCTGGACTTTGTTCATTGCATTAACATACATTTTGGCTGCCGTTACCTGTTCCTTTGCCTTCTTAAGCCTATACATCGTATCTACATAAGCCGCAAGAATTATCGCAAGAAATATCAAAACCATTACGCATCCAAAACCCTTAGATGGAAAGCTAGCTAATTTAGAATTTGCTTGGCTCATGGTATTGTCTCCTCTATCTTTGTAGTAAGACTTTGAATCAGGGAAAACTTAATTAAATGTAGATTAGATATTGTCATCGGTTGTCATTATCTCGCCTAAACTTAGATTATTTGGTCACTTGTCTTGTGCCTGTACCGCACAGGCTTTCACCATTTTGATAAGTTGGTTCCGCTGGTTTAATTGTACCAGGAGAATCAGCTTCGCAAATTATGGATTCTGTTGTCGTTATTTCATATTTTGTAGCATTGGGAGCAACTTCTTTAACAGAAACTATAAAGACACCGCCGACATAGCTTTTTTTTCTGGCTGCTTGGATACTCCATAACTAAATGCTGCTTTTTTAGTCTCGAGAATTGAATATTTGTAGTTGGTTGTTTCTGTTTTAATACCCAACCCTAAAGCATCAATAGAAGTGGCCAAAGCATTGTTTTCTGCAAAATAAGCTTGCTGACCTTTGTTCATTGAACTAACATACTGTTTGCCTTCCGATTGCTTTGCCTTCCCAGCCTGCTTCAGAAATGATGGCAGAGCGATCACACCAATTGCTCCAATGGTCATTAAAAGCAATAAGCATCCGCAACCGCCATAAGCTGCATTGCTAATACTTGATTCTTGATATTTAGTCATGGTTTTGTCTCCTTAAATGGTATGTACAATGCAAATCAAATTCAGTGAGGCAGAGGCTTTGGAGCTGCGTTACCAGGCAGAGGGTGGGAACCAGGAATAATCTTGCCTATAGTGAGATTATTTGGTTACTTGTGTTGTGCTTTTACCGCAAAGCATTTGACCATTTTCATAGGTGGGTGCTGGTGGTTGAATTGTACCGGGAGAATCAGCTCGGCACAATATAAATGTGGTCGTTATTTTATTTTTAGAAGAATTTGAGTCAACTTTTATAGCAGGAATTACAATGACACCACCGACATAGCTTTTAAGGTCTTTTTGCTGGGATACTCCATAATTAAAAGCAGTTTGCTTTGTAGCGCGAACTGAATACTTGTAATTTGTTGTCTCCGTTTTAATCCCAATCCCCAAAGCATTAACAGAAGTGGCAAAAGCACTTTTCTCTATAAATAGGGCTTGCTGTGCGCGGTTCATGGAGCCAACATACATTTTTGCTTCTGATTCCTTAGCTTGATTCCTCTGAGATAGATATGATAGAGTTGATGGAAGGTCAATTAGTGCGATGAACATACAAATCAATAAGATTTTGCAACCGCCATTAATTAAATTTCTAATTAATTTTTGCTTCCTAGTCATGGCTTTATCTCCTTAATTTGACAATTCCATTAAATCAATTGGTTGGCTAAGCCCACCATGC
This sequence comes from Microcoleus sp. T2B6, assembly GCF_036700475.1. NCBI lineage: Bacteria > Bacillati > Cyanobacteriota > Cyanophyceae > Oscillatoriales > Microcoleaceae > Microcoleus > Microcoleus sp. T2B6. Next base: position 13,276 of record NZ_JAUBOZ010000016.1, read on the forward strand.
TACGGCCTCAATGAAACCCTATTTTGTTACCTGTGTTGTCCCTGTTTCACAAACTAATTTACCCTTGTGAAGGGTTGGAGGTAGCGGGGGCATTGTACCGGGTTTGTCAGCGCTACACAGGATGCTTTCTGTTGTTATTTCATCCTTGGCATTATTTGACTTGACTCGTGTTACAAAGACACCGCCGACATAACTCTTAAGTTGTGGTTGCTTGGATACTCCATAATTAAAGGCAGTTTGCTTTGTGGCGCGAACTGAATACTTGTAATTTGTTGTCTCCGTTTTTATCCCAAGTTCCAAAGCATTAACAGAACGCGAAAAAACACTTTTTTCGGCAAAATCTGCTTGCTGAGCTTTGTTCATTGAGTTCACATACTGTTTTGCTTCTGACTGCTTGCTTCTATTGGTATTAGTGAGATAAAATGGCAGAGCTATCCCATTCATTACTCCAATACCGGCTATAAGTAATAAGCATCCGCAACCGCGAGAAGCTGCATTGCGAACTATTGATTCTGGATTGTTAGTCATGGTGTTGTCTCCTTAAATGGTATATACAATGCGAATTAAAGTCGGCGAGGCAGAGCCTCTGGATCTGCGTTACCAGGCTCTGCCTGGTAACGAGGAAAAGGGGGAAATACTAATCTCTAAGCTCGCAGCTTTTGTACTTCTTTCCGGTCAATGGATGTGGGCTGAATCACTTTACTGCCGATCGCAAAATCGCGCAATTCCACTCTCGTAAACTTCACACCCCAAGGATCTGTCGTTGTATCCAACTCTTCCACTAAAGCATTATTAATCTCATGTCGAGCCGTGTAGAGTTCCTCGACAGATAATTTAGCAAGGTGAGTCCGAATTGAAAGAATCAGCATATTTAACATCGCTTCCTTGAGATTCTGCACTTTGTAAGAAGCTTTTTCTAAGTCAATGATTCGCCAGTACACAATAAAATCAACGGTGACGGCAACCCGATCGCGCGTCGTGCATTCTTGCGGTGACAGCCTTAAAATCTGCTCGCGCAGAGTTTGTTTATAGGCGACTTGCTCGACAAAGGGAATCAAAAATGTTATACCCGGTTCGAGTTTCTTGCGATCGTACTTTCCGAAAATTTCCACTAACGCCTCATCTCCTTGACGGACGATTTTTACACTGCTGGCTAAGGATACTCCGGTGATGGCAAACAATACAGTCAAAAAATACTGATACATAGTGAATCTCCTGGTAAATAGTTGACAGTTGACAGTTGACAGTTGACAGTTGACGGTGATTTCTTAGTCCGCGAAGGCGGACTTTGTTTGTGTAGAAGCGATTTCAATCGCCGAGTCATAAAAGAGCTAACTGAGATTTAGCTGTTGATGTGAATTAATCTGTCAGGTACAACAATCAGCGTGTTTCCTTCGCGGCGCAAAACATAAACTTTTTGTCTGGGTGCGATCGCCCCTTGGGAGTCTTCATTGCGAGCTTTCCACGAAGCCCCTTCATAAATCACCATTCCGGTTTCTCCGGGGAAAATTTCGGAGATTGTTGTCGCTTCCGTGGCTTCGGGAATGACAAACTTTTTGCGAACAATAAAAATGGGTCTAATCCAGATGCTCAGCGCGAGGGCTATCCCCATCCAGTAGAAGATTTGCCAGTCAAAATCTTCATACATTATGTTCGCCCAACTAAACTCAAATACTACAGATCCTCTCCACAAAATAAATGATTCAATTACAGCCGAAGCTCCCATCATTAGCAGGTAAAATCTGTATTTTTGGGGCTGAGTTTTGATGATTAATAGCTCCATCGCACTAAGCACAACTCCGAGCAGCAACCAGAATAGGGGCGGGGTGAAGGCGAAACCTGGTTGATTAGTGGCTGAGGCCAGCGACCAAATTAGGATAGAATACACAATGCTTTTACCTCGTTTTGATGGGATTCAACCTTGTTATTTCTAATCTAATCAGGTGGCTATTTGAGTTGGCGACTGAGTTATTTGAAAATTCATCGACTTTTCATCGACTTTTCATCGACTTTAGGGGCGGTTGGCATTTATGATGGTTTCAGTGTTTTGATTGTGATAAGCAATGCCACGATCGCTAAGGGTGCGCGAAGAGTGCATTCGCGCAGTTAAATCCTGTCTCCTGAGAAATGGCTTCCCCAGTCAGAAAATCCTGGCTGAGGATTTAGGGATGGCCCAATCTACTGTCAGCCATTTTCTGAATGGCAAACCTGTGGATTATGCCAATTTCATCGAAATTTGTCGCGGATTGGGGCAGGAATGGCGCGATATAGCCGATTTTGAGGCGAATTCAGAGCCAGAGGAGGTAGTGCTGGTGAGGGCAAAAGTGGCGATCGCCCGATCGACCTCACACAAAACCCTTTCCCAGCAGTTACACCAAGCTTTGAGTGCGGGAGGCCACGAGGTCTTTTTTATTAACAACAGCAGCGACTCAGCCTCATATTTAAAGCGTTGCGATTATTTGCTGTTGCTGATTTCCGAAGAATCGGCCGCGAGCGAAATGATATTGGAACAAGTGCAGCTAGCCAAGGAATTGCACAATCTAACTGCTCATAAACCCGCAATTTTACCGATTTTAGTTGAATTAAATACACCGCTTTCTTTTGATTTACTGAGCTATTTAGCAGGAATTCAGCCCTGGCTGTGGCGCGGTGTTGGCGACTCATTTAAGTTAATATCACAAATTTTAACCATTATCAAAGAAGGTCGCACATCGTTAACTGCCGATCATGAATTGGCTGTAGAATGGCAAGTAATTACTAGCACCAAACAGTCAATAAGTCAACCCCTGCCAGCCGCGCCGCCAGAATTGCCGGGAGGACAAGTTGAACTCACTTCTTGTTTTTATATCGATCGCCCTCCGATCGAATCCCGCTGTTACGAGACGATCGCCCAACCGGGAGCCCTGATCCGCATAAAAGCACCCAGACAAATGGGCAAAACTTCCTTGATGGCGAGGATTTTGCATCACGCAGAAGCGCAAGGTTCTCGCACGGTAGCGCTCAGTTTTCAGCTAGCAAATCGGAAAATATTCGCTAATTCAGATACATTTTTGCAGTGGTTTTGTGCTAGCATCGGTCAAGAGTTAGGAATGCTGGAGCAGTTGCCCAAGTGTTGGGAATTAGCCGATTTGATTGGCAGCAATCAGTGCTGCAAGGCTTATTTTGAACAGTATTTGCTGTCTGAATCCTCAAAACCTCTGACGTTAGGCTTGGATGAGAGCGATCGCCTGTTTGAATCACCGGAAATTGCTGATGATTTTTTTGGCTTATTGCGAGCTTTGCACGAAGAAGCAAAACGGCGAGATATTTGGAAAAAGTTTCGTTTGATTGTGGTGCATTCCACAGAAGTTTATATCCCGCTGGATGTGAATAAATCTCCTTTTAATGTGGGTTTACCGATTGAATTACCTGAGTTTAATTCGCAGCAAGTGCAAGATTTGGCTAAACGGCACGGCTTGAAGTGGAGTGGGAATGAAGTTGCAGAATTGATGGGGTTAGTGGGCGGAAATCCTTATTTAGTGCGGCTAGGAATGTATCATATTTCGCGTCAAGATGTGACTTTAGATCGGTTAGTGAAAGAATCTGCAACTGAAGCGGGAATTTACAGCGATCATTTGCGGCGCCATTTATGGAATTTAGAGAAATATTCGGAATTAATGGAGGCGATGAGAGAAATTGTTAGTGTTTCCCAGCCAGTTAGATTGAGGTCAGAATTGGGGTTTAAGTTAAATAGTATGGGGTTGGTGAAATTGGATGGAAATCATTGCATTCCGAGATGTCGGTTGTATCAGGAGTATTTTGGCGATCGGCTATAAGCCCAGAGAAACCGGGTTTCTGAGGAAAAATCTCAGGTTGATTGCCAAGTCTTGGCCAGAAACCCGGTTTCTAACCCTGGGATAACTCCAGAGAAACCGGGTTTCTGAGGAAAAATCTCAGGTTGATTGCCAAGTCTTGGCCAGAAACCCGGTTTCTGTCACAGGTGTGTGTTGCGTAAGTCCCAGAAAAGTCGATGAGAAGTCGATGAGAACTCACTCAACTTCTCAAATAGGCACGTGATTTAATAAAAATAGAGTAGAAGCAAGGCGCAGTAGGTGAGGTTTGCAAGCCCCACCGCACTCAATGGACTGGATGAAAACGACGCTAAAAATAACTTGCTTGTTTTTCTTGGCATCGACTGTTCGATTAGGCGATATTAGACAAGCTACGCCTGCACTCGCTGTTTGACTCTATAGCAATCCTAAATGATTCAGATAAATTTGTAGGGGTAGTGCTACCCCTACTCCCCGTGCCTACCCCCTATCTATAGGGCAACCACGGGGGGATTGCCCCTACAATAATTATGAGAATGATTTAGGATTGCTATAGAATCCCCATGTGTTTACGCTGGGGAGTATGTCAATCACTTGAAAACTACTCTGCTAACACATTTTGACAACTACCATGCAGCTTAAAAAAAATCCTCAACTCGATGCACTCAACAAACAAGCAGTATCGAGAACAACCATGCAGCTTAAGACAAACCCTCAACTCGATGCACTCGATAAAAAAGCGGAATATTCAGAAAAAAATATTCTCCCTGACAAAAAACGTAAATCATGGGTAGGAATCTTACTGAGGATCACTTTTATTTACTTTCCTCTGGGCAGCATAATAGTTGGTGCGATCGCCCTCCCTTCTTTTGTCGGTTGTGGTGGCAAGGCGAAGCAATCAGAAGGTAAACAATATGTTAGCTCAATGAACAAAGGTCAACAAGCAATATACGTCGAGGATGGCGCATTTTCCAATTCCGTTAATGCCCTAGGCCTCGGCATTAAAACTCAGACAACAAACTATAACTATTCAACCATATCTACCAAAAATGCTGCGTTTAGTTATGGTGTAGCCCGCAGCAATAATCTTCGTAGCTATGTCGGGGCTGTCTTTTTAGTACCTGTTTCCCAAGCAGCTAACAAAGGGAAGACTACTGTCTCCATTCTGTGTGGAGCAAATTCTCCTGGAAATACCCAACCGTCTGCTCCTATCCTTCAGAATGGTAATCCTGTCTGCGCTGCTGGTAGTAGCGACGTGCTTAAGTAAATATCGACATTAATGATAATCTCATGTTACCTGAAATTGTCAAAGGCTTCATCATCTTAGCTTGCATCTTCATTCCCCTCGAAAGAATCTTTTCCTTGCACAAGCAAAAGATATTTCGTTTCGGATGGGAAACCGATGCCACATATTTTTTTACAGGTCACTTTATTGGTAGATTAGGCGCTATTGTTGTGACTGTAATTTTGTCGCTGATGACTAATTTACTCAACCCGGAATTGCAAAGCAAAGTAGCCTCTCAACCTGTATGGTTGCAGTTGGCAGAAGCAGTTATCGTTTCCGATATGGCATATTATATCGCTCATAGACTACTGCATGAAGTACCCTGGCTTTGGCAATTCCATGCAGTCCATCACAGCATTGAACATATGGATTGGTTAGCAGCAGTGCGGGTGCATCCCTGCGAGCAACTCTTTACTCAGATTTGCAAAATTATGCCTCTTTACTGGTTGGGATTTACCAAGGAGAGTTTGGTGGTTTATGCTCTTTATTCGGCGGCGATCGCTTTCTTAATTCATTCTAATATTAAATTAAAATTTGGCATCCTAAAATGGTTCGTAGCCACCCCACAATTTCATCACTGGCATCACAGTAAAATTCCCGGAATAAACAACAAAAACTTTGCTGTTCAGTTGCCACTGTTAGATTTGCTATTTGGCACTATCTATATGCCAGCCAAAAAAATGCCTCATCAATATGGAATCTGTGATTCTATACCTGCTGGATATGTCGGACAAATGTTCTATCCATTTTCAAGGATGATTAAAAATGCTAGATAAAAATGCAAAACCAGGTATTAATCGCTATTCTCGCTTTTTGCTGGCAATTATGGGTTTGGGCTTGACGAGTGTTGCTTCTGTGGGTGCAGTTGCCCTATTTCATCACATGGATATCCTAACTTTTATCGCCAGTTTAAATACGAAACAAGTAACTGTTGCCCAATTGCAGCAGAATAAGTTAAAACCAGTGATTTTGATCGATGTGCGATCGCCCGAAGAATACGCGGAAGATCGCATCGGTGAAAGTCCCCTTGTTCCCATAATTGATATTGAGATGGGGTTCGGTGTCAAGCAGATTCAATCCATTGTCAAAGCTAGGGTTAAATCCGATCGACCTCAGCCGATAATTGTACTTTATTGTGCCAGAGGAGGGCGATCGGTTAAAGCATACAAACAGTTGGAAAAACTCGCTCGGTATTCCCAAGAAGCTGCGGGAAATGAGACTAATAAGATTAAGGATATTAGCCTGAATGTTGTTGTCCTTTCAGGAGGTATCAAAGCGTGGCGGCAAGCAGTGCCGGCTCCAAAAGATGCCCAGATATTAGCTCCAATTACTTTGGGGAGTTTGATAAAGTCTCCGTCAGTCACCCTGCTTTCGGAATGAATCGGGGCAGTTGTGACCAAATTGATTTCTATAAAATCTCTATCAATGGAAGGGTGTATGCGGCTGACAGATTCGCTATCTTGAAAGTAATTAGCCAGAATCCTCAGCAATCTGCAACGGTTGGCTGTTTGGGCAGGCAGCACAATAATCAAAGTCATAACATAAGTTGATTCCATGCAAAACACGGCAGATTTACTCCCCAAAATAGACTCGCCGAGTCTTCCCAAAAAGCAACCGGCACCCCCAAATTACGAAGCAGCCGATCGCCAATTTGTCAATTTGCTAGAAGTCGAGGATTTAGACAAGACGGTGGCGACAAAACCGTTACTTGTCAGCGATTTTGAAAGCGCGATCGCCTTTGCAATTCAAGCAGCTTACCAACAGGAACCGGGCGATGAGGCCGCTCACCGCTTCTTGCAGCGCGTGCTTTACCGTATCAACCGCCTCAACTTGTTTTGGTACGACGATTTGCGCCGCTACAACAATGAACGATCGCACTATTTGCGTTCCGTGCGCGATCGCATTGAGGAACCTTGGCAGCAGTGGGAAATCGCGCAAATCGACGTTGCAGCGCTGCAAAAATTGCCGGATGTCAAGCAAGCCCTGCGCGATCGCGCGGCCGCCGATGTCGATCCTCCTTTGAACGAGAGCGATCGCTATTTGCGGGAACAGATGACTGAAGAGGGATACAAACACCTACTGGCGATCGCCTCCTTCGACGGTTTAGTGGAAGCCAGCCGTGTTTCTCGCATCATCGGCGGTGCCGGCAACGAAATTCAGTGTACCCTTACGCGAGTGCTGATCGAAGAATACGGTGGCGGTCGCCTCCCCCGCAAGCATTCGACCTTTTTTGCTCAAATGCTGGCTGAATTCGATATGAGTACGGAACCGGAAGCGTACTTCGATTTAGTGCCTTGGGAAGTGCTCGCAAGCATTAATCACAACTTTCTGCTGACGGAACGCAAGCGCCATTTTCTGCGCTACAACGGCGGACTAACTTATTTTGAGGTGGCGGGGCCTGTCGCTTACCGCAATTATCTAGCCGCCGCCCAGCGTCTGGGCCTCTCGCAGGCTGCGATGGGTTATTGGGAACTGCACATCAAAGAAGATGAGCGTCACGGCCGCTGGATGTTGGATGAAGTGGCGATCCCGCTGGTTGACAGATACCCGCAGGAGGCGTGGGAGCTGGTGTTGGGGTACGATCAGGAGAAGTCGATCGGCGATCGGGCTGGGGCTGCTGTAGTGCGATCGATCCAAGCTGCAGAACGGAATTAACAGCTATATCCTAGGGTGGGTCAGAGACTGATGCACCCTATATCTTGCACCGTTCTCAATAAGCCTTTTAGGAACAGGCTTTTCGGCCTGTTCCACAAAGAGTGTATTTCTTGTGGAACAGGCATCTTGCCTGTTGCTGACCATAGTGGAACAGGCATCTTGCCTGTTGCTAACCATAGTGGAACAGGCATCTTGCCTGTTGCTGACAATGGTGCAACATCCCAGATGCACCTTACCAGGCCTGTATTTTAGAATGCTGTCATTAACTTAATGAGCTCGATCGACAAATCTCTTTGCGACTTTTGGTGCTTCTTAAACAAAACTCCAGCCAGCAGATAGATGTTTTCCGAATAAAAAGCCATTCCCTGTTCTCTGAGAGTGGCGATCGCGCTTTTCACCTTGGGTTCCGAGCTATAATAGCCAAAATTTAAAGGTGCAATTTCAAAATTCGCAACCGAGTAGCCTCGATCCAAGGCATAATCGATCAAACCCACAGGATTAGAATAGCTAGAAACCATCAGCAAAACTTCGTCGCTGCCCAAAGACAAAAGTTTCTTAGCAATTGTCGAACCATCACTCCCTCCGTGCAACAGCGGCTGGTAAATCTTATCATCCACCGCCGGCAAGTAAGGCGGATTTGAGATGACACAATCCGCCGACTCGTATAAAGGCGAATCAAAAAAAGAGCAATTGTTGACTGTGTATCGTTCGCTCAGTTCATATTGCTTAATTTGAGACTGAGCAATTTTCCAAGCTACATTATTTAGCTCAAATCCCTGTATTGTCCCATCAAAATCACTTCTCAGCAAAGACTTAATAACAGGACTTCCCTCTCCTGAACCAAACTCTACGATAAGTCGAGAATTGTCACTAGCATTTAACACTAAACTTTCCAAGCAGTGCGCGTAAAAATCCGATTCTTCCGGGCAGTGGAATACCTGTTTCAGAGGATGGGATGAAGTGAGCATAAATTCTGTAACCAAGTTGACTATTTTAAAAGTATCGAATAAGTAATATTCCAGCCATCTGTCGCAAGAGCTATTTTCTCAACTTGTACAATCTATCTATTCCTGTTTTACCTTGTGCGATCGAATAACTATTACTGCCGGCAGATTATCCAATTAACTAGATTAATCCGATTGACAGATTGCAATTAGAGCGATTGCTGGTGAGATAGTACCTAAGCAAATAATTGTAAATTTTAATAGTGTCAGATATGACCTTTTTTAATTATTCAGTTCCCCCTCTGCGCCGGAAACAGATTAACATCGAACTTCAGGATTTAGAAGGGCTTTGGCAGGTTCAGTTTCCCCTTGGCAAAGATCGATTTTATTCACAATTTTATACTTGTCTCGATCGAACTTGCTTGCTGTGGAGCTTGCTGTTAATAGCCATGTTCGGCACAGCACAATTTTTTTCTGTGAGTTGGATGCTGCAAGCCGGTTTGTGGTCAGCGCTCAGCCTCGTAGGTACAGCAGCAATGGTAAGCATGACATACTCTTGGGTCACAATAGAACGCCTGATTTGGGTGCTTTACGGTTGGGTAATACTAATGTTATTAGGATTGCTGCTGACCGATTTAGCAATTTTTCTCAGTTGGGGAAAAGTATTGGCGAATCTCTGTCCCCTGTGGTTGGGAATGAGCGGAATTGGGTATTTGGGGACTGGATTCGCAGTGCGATCGCGCGCGCTTTTAGCGGCAAGTTTATTTCACCTGTTGGGAATATTAATTTTACCTTACACGGGGGGTTGGCTTTTCCTATTTACGGGAGCCATAATGGTATTTAGCTTGCTCGTTTTAGCCGAATTGCAATGGGATATGCGCCAGCCTATGAACAGGCTCGATTAACTTGTGTACCACCGCGATTCCAACAGCTATCTCCAACAGCTATCAACGTCAAGCATTAACCACAAGTGATGAGTAGATTGCTAATGACTCATGATATCATGCCCGCTAGCATAACGTCACTGCGATTGGTGGGTAGTGAGGATGCTTCGTTCTCATCAAAACTTGAGGAATGAAGCCCTCACTACACAGCGAATAGGGGTTATGTTAGCGGACACGATATTACTAAAGGGTGATAACTAATTGCCACCAGACTGTACAGATTTGCGGGTTTGGTTAGTATCATCACCCTTGTGATGCCACGTGCCACCTTCTTGAACATATTCAGATTTTACACTGTTCCAAGCAACGCTAGTAGCACCATCTGCGCTCATTCCATCTTCGCTAGCGCTCTTAAAAGCAGCCTGAAAAATTTGTTTAGCTCCTTGGGGGAGTTCTTGTGCTTCCGAAGGTAAGGTGTCAAATTGTTGTTCTGGCATAATGACCTCTAATTATTAAACATAAATGTAATCTTATATACGAGAAGCAACTACTTTCCTCTCTCTAAAAGCAAGTTTTAAACCGCATTTTTCTCATTCTGAGGACAGATGTAATATTAAATTTATTCTGCTCCTCGAAGGCAAGGGGCTTGCGGTTGCTGGTTGGGCAGGATTTGGGTAATTTCCTTGCTTAAACATCGATTAATATGATTTCGGCTTTTTAACTTGCGAACTTAGAAAAAGCAATTAACGTTAGATAGCGAATTCTGGTAATAATTCGATGCAGCATAGTTAAAGTCCGCTTGGGAAAGGTGTTAGAGAACAAGCGCTCTCTGGCATAGTTTTCGCTTGACTATCTCAGAGTTTAGCCGATCGCACTCACAAGCAATTCTCACGAGTGCGCCGCCGCTGGTTAATTTAATCTCGCGCGGGTCGGACTCGGATAGCCCTCAGTTCGCCTTCCTGTTTGAGGCCACTCAAATCCCAGTCAAAAGCCTTGCTGCTAGGGGGTTGCAGGTGTTCTGGAGACTCTGATCGGTCGATCGGGCGTTTTGAGATAATTTAGTTTCTGGGAAAGTTTGAACGGTATTCTGCCAGTGCCCAAATTGCCAGCAGCAAGTTAAGGAAAAATAGCGATCAAAAAATTTTTAAACTAACTCATCTGGCGCAGTGCTAAGCCAAAATTGATGGTGATAAAATCAATAATTTCTGGCTCAAAGCACCAGCCGCCGGAGAAAATTTATAGGAAGAAGCGGCCGCTTGTCTCAGAAACCGGGTTGATGCTTATATGTCTCGTTACTCAACCCAAAATTTTTCAGATCAACCCGCTTTTTATCCCCCGTACACAAATTTTTAGAGAGCTAGTCTGCCGCTCAATCAAATTTCATCCACCACCTGAAATAAAAAGCCATTTTGTCAAATATTCCTAAAGATGAATGGCGAAGTTGAAGCATAAGTAATAGCTTATAAACTGTTAACGTAGCGGTGTAATTAATCAGGGAAAAATCATCAAGGGAACGGGACTAAATTTGCCCCCTTACCTTCATTATTCCGCAGCGAAGGTTAGAAAATTTGCACGTTACGCTGTCAATTTGACCCTGCGGTTTTGGCATCACAAGCGATCGCAGCACTCTATGCAAAAGCAAGCATTACCATGAAATCTTCTAAATTGTTGAAAGTTGTTTTAGCAAGCGCTTGTACTTTAGGTTTAGCAACGGTTTCCTTAGCAGTGCCTGCTTCAGCCCAGTCGGGCGGTGCTGGCGGCGGTGCTGGCGGCGGTGCTGGCGGTAGCGCCGGCACAGGCACAAGCGGTACAAGCGGTACAAGCGGTACCGGTACAACAGGCACAAGCGGTACAAGCGGTACGAGTGGCACCGGTACAAGCGGTACAACGGGTACAAGCGGTACGACAGGCACAAGCGGTACAACGGGTACGACTGGCACGGATACAACCGGTACAAGCGGTACGAGTGGCACCGGTACAAGCGGTACAACGGGTACGACTGGCACCGGTACAAGCGGTACAACGGGTACGACTGGCACGGATACAAGCGGTACAACGGGTACAAGCGGCACGGGTACAACGGGTACAACGGGTACAACCGGTACGAGTGGCACTGGTACAACGGGTACAACGGGTACAACGGGTACGACTGGCACGGATACAACCGGTACAAGCGGTACGAGTGGCACGGGTACAAGCGGTACAAGCGGTACCGATACAACCGGTACAAGCGGTACAACGGGTACGACTGGCACGGGTACAAGCGGTACAACCGATACCACTGGCACCGGCACAAGCGGTACAAGCGGTACAAGCGGTACGAGTGGCACCGGTACAACGGGTACAAGCGGTACAACTGGTACGACTGGTACAACTGGTACAACCGATACGACTGGCACGGGTACAACTGGTACGACTGGTACAACTGGTACAACCGATACGACTGGTACAACTGGTACAACCGATACGACAGGCACCGGCACAACTGGTACAACTGGTACGACAGGCACCGGCACAACTGGTACAACCGGTACAACCGATACCACATCGACGCCGGCTGATACTAATTCTGGAGTTTTGAGTGCTCGGCGCGATAGCCCCAACAATTTCGGGTGGCTGGGTGCCTTGGGCGCCTTTGGTTTGATCAACTTGTTTCGGAAAGGCAGTACACCCTCCCATCGGTAGTTTCGGGCGATTCCCTACGAGATAGTTTCACACGCGCGGACTTTTGAAAACAACTTAGAGGCTTAGAAATTCATGACTTCACTCAATCGCAAAAATTTGTTCAAAAAATTGGTAACAGTTGCCGGAATTGCCGGCGTTAGTTCCTTGATAGCTGTGCCGGGATTCGCAGAATTAAACCGCCAGACTAACGGCTTCAACCAGTCGGGCGAGCGAGTTTTTGAGCTTGCTGATAACGACTTAAACGATCCTAATTCTCCGGGACCTCCTGTTACAGATCCTAACAACAACAACAATCCTGGCGGTTCTCCCAACACTCCAAATACTCCCACCAACAACACTCCCGGTCGTTCTCCAAATACCCCCACCAACAACACTCCCGGCCGTTCTCCAAATACCCCCACCAACAACACTCCCGGCCGTTCTCCCAACACTCCAACAGGTGGCGAAACCTCGCCTAATTCTCTCAGCAGCAGAGACAGAACCTTTGTCATGCAAGCAGGTCAACTGGGTATGCTGGAAGTGGAACTTGGCAGATTGGCAGTGCAGCGCGGTTCTAGTGCTAGTGTGAAACAATACGGGCAAGAAATGGTTGAGGAACACACTCAAGCAAATAAAGAATTGATGCAGTTAGTAATGCAAAAGCAGGTTGAATTGCCAACCGAGATGAGTACGCAGAACACAGCTTTGATGAAGCGACTTTCGGGACTCTCCGGTAGAAGTTTTGACACTGCTTACAAGCAGGCTATGATCGAGAGCCACAATCAGGCTATTGCTCTGTTTCAAGCTCAATCTCAACAGGGACAAGATCCCGAGTTGAAGGCTTGGGCCACCCAGAAGTTGCCGAACCTTCAAGCGCACTTGCAAATGGTTAACCAAATGTTGGCAGATACCAGCCAGCCCAAATAGGAGGTAGAGGAGGTAGAGTGCGATAGCGTAAAACGCGATCGGACTCTACCTTTTGTGAGCCGAGAAGGAACAGTAATAAATTCTTTTAAACGCTATAATTTTTGAGAACAATGGAAGATTTTATCCGCAACTTGTTGGGCAGCAATATTACAGCAACGTGGCTGTTGTTAATCGTAGGTTTTTGCTGGATGGCTTACATACCCGGCCGCCTGAGAAATTAAAAATTATTAATTAAAAGTTCAAAATTAAGTAGGTAGGCGCAAATAAACCTTACCATCCAACAGACCTATTCTAGGGTGCCTCAGAGCCTCAGATTTTCTAGGGTATTTCATGCGCTCTCTCCGGGGCACCCTACAATTTAGTCTAAATTAATCATTTTTTAACAGACAGGCGTTCGATCGCCCGATCGCGGAAACAAGCAAGTGCGATCGGGCGATCGAATTTCACCGCAGATTTATTCAAACAACACAAAATTAATTAGTCCTCAGTGTCCACAAAAACACTCACAGCCGCCACAGCGATTAGCATTTCATCATTTTTATCATTCAGAGAGGCGATCGCCCTTCCTGGCACAATCATGCCCCCTTGCTCCACAATCAGAGTTTTGCTGCCGAAAGGGAGCACCGCCAACACCTCCTGTTCCCGCACCTGTTCCGGGTAAGGAACAGCCACCTTAACCTCAACAATCATCTGATTCGGGTCAGTCAAACCTGCCACTTCCCAGACCCCCAGCAAAGCATTGTGGGCGATCGCATTCCGTACAGCCCTTGCACAGGCTACAGTCGGTTCCTGCCCGTGCTGGTCTATACCCATCCCCATTTCAATGATGAAACATTTACGTGCCATTGTTGCCCCTTGGTTGATTTTTGTTTGTAGTCGATCGCACTTTTTGCCAAAACAATTATCAACCAAACTGACCGCTCTCGATATTATTTTATAAATTGATATCACAACAAAAGAATAATACCAGTCTTAAAAAACAATCCAACTGTAGGCAAGCTTCAAACCCTTATGAAATCAGTCCTTCTCAATCTCAAATCTCAAATGGTATAACTTATGGTAATATAACCAAATTCAGCTTTCCTCGCGGACTGCCAAACTCATCGCCAGCTTGAATCATGGATAGTTTTCTACCAATTGCCTACTTTCAAAACCAATTTCTCCCATTTACCGACGCCAAAATTTCCATAGCCACCCACGCACTGCACTACGGAACCGGAGTTTTAGGCGGGTTGCGGGGAATTCCCGACCCCCAAAATGCCGATCGAATATTGCTATTTAGATTAGACCGCCACTGTCAAAGATTAAGTCAAAGTGCCAGCTTCCTTCACTGCGATTTACCAGCCAGCAAAATCCAACAAATAATTATTGATTTTGTCCAGAAAAACCAACCAACAAAATCATTTTATATCCGCCCTTTTATCTACACATCCAGTTTAGGAATTGCCCCCCGACTGCACAACGTAGAAACCGACTTTTTTGTCTACGGATTAGAACTTTCAGACTATTTGCCAAAAGAAGGAGTCAACTGTAGAATTAGCTCTTGGTATCGGCAAGAAGACCGCAGTTTGCCCTTAAGAGGTAAAATTAGCGGCGCTTACATCACCTCAGCTTTAGCCAAAACCGAAGCAGTAGAATCCGGCTTCGACGAAGCTATTATGATGAACACTCAGGGAAAAGTCAGCGAAGCTTCAGGAATGAACATATTTGTCGCCAGAAACGGTAAATTAGTTACTCCCGGTTTCGATCAAGATATTCTCGAAGGAATCACCAGAGACAGCGTAATCACAATCGCCAGAGACTTAGGAATTGAAGTCATAGAAAGACCCGTTGATAGATCGGAACTGTTGATTGCAGACGAAATTTTCCTCTGCGGAACCGCCGCGAAGATTACGCCAATTAAGCGAGTAGAAAACTATCAATTGCCCAAAAACCGACCCATCACCGAAAAGATTTTGGACAAACTAACCGGGATTATCGAAAATCGCGACAGCAAGTATAAAGACTGGGTATTTCCGATTAATCTTAATTAACCGAAAATACCTGTCGTCGTAGAAGCGAGTTCACTCGTGTACTCGTTACTCGTTACCAGGCTCTGCCTGGTAAAGCAGATCAGGAGGCTCTGCCTCCACATTTCATGGCAGCCACTCGAGGCAGAGCCTCTGGATATCGGTTCCCAGGCAGAGCCTAAGAACCAGTTGTTGTCTAGCAGGCATCTTGTACTCGTTACCTGTCGTCGTAGAAGCGAGTTCACTCGTGTACTCGTTACCAGGCTCTGCCTGGTAAAGCAGATCAGGAGGCTCTGCCTCCACATTTCATGGCAGCCACTCGAGGCA
>NZ_JAUBOZ010000016.1:28879-108626 GCF_036700475.1 Microcoleus sp. T2B6
GAGCCTCTGGATATCGGTTCCCAGGCAGAGGCTAAGAACCAGTTGTTGTCGAGCAGGCATCTTGTACTCGTTACCAGGCTCTGCCTGGTAAAGCAGATCAGGAGGCTCTGCCTCCACATTTCATGGCAGCCATGCGAGGCAGAGCCTCTGGATATCGGTTCCCAGGCAGAGCCTAAGAGCCAGTTGTTGTGGAGCAGGCATCTTGCCTGCTTCCTGCTAGGAACTACCCGCACAAAACAGCCGCGTGATGGCGCATATGATCCTCCATAAAAGTAGCTATAAAATAATAGCTATGATCGTAACCTTCCTGCATTCTTAAATTCAGCGGCTGTCCCGCTTTCGCACAAGCTTCCGCGAACACTTCCGGCAACAACTGCCCATCAGCAAGAAACGAATCAGCCGTGCCGCAGTCAATCAGAATCGGACGGTTGTATTGCGCTGCAACTACCAATTCGCTGGCATCCCAAGCCCTCCAAATCTCTTTGTCGCTGCCGAGGTAGTTTGCAAAAGCTTTTTGTCCCCAAGGGCAGCTCATTGGCGCGGAAATAGGCGCAAAAGCGGAAACAGAAAGATAGCGAGATCCCTTTTTCAAGGCGCAAATTAACGCCCCGTGTCCGCCCATTGAATGACCGAAAATTCCCTGTTTTTCTGGTATCGCTGGAAAATTTTCGGCGATTAAATTCGGCAATTCATCAACCACATAACTGTACATCCGATAGTGAGAATTCCAAGGTGCGGCTGTCGCATCAACATAAAAACCCGCACCACTTCCTAAATCCCAATCGTCATCTTCGCCGGGGATACCAGTATTGCGCGGGCTAGTGTCGGGCGCAACCAGCATTAACCCATATTTTGCCGCAAATTGTTGCGCCCCCGCTTTTGCCATAAAGTTCTCTTCTGTGCAGGTTAAACCTGATAGAAAATACAAAACTGGTACGGGTTGAGATAAAGCTTGCGGCGGCTGATAAACTGCGAATTTCATCTCGCTGTTGCAGGTTGAGGATTGATGGCTGTAAAAGCCGAGTTTGCCAAGGAAACTTTTCTGTTCTTTGTGCAGTTTTAGGGAGTCTGATATCATGTTAATTCTATTTCATTTTTTAATTATATTTTTTTTAACCGCAGAGGGCGCAGAGGGCGCAGAGGAAGAGAGAAGAGAGAAAGATTTTTGTTCAAAATGTCAAAACTGTGCGAATTACTTCGCCTTTGTGCATCAATTCAAAGGCTTCATTGATTTTGTCGATCGGCATTACCTGAGTTACCAGACTATCAATATCAATTTTACCGTCCATGTACCAATCAACAATCTTAGGAACATCAGTTCTGCCTTTCGCCCCGCCAAAAGCCGTCCCTTTCCAAACCCTACCAGTTACTAGCTGAAACGGGCGGGTGCTAATTTCTTGACCGGCTCCCGCTACCCCGACAATTACGCTCACGCCCCAACCTTTGTGGCAGCATTCTAATGCTTGGCGCATCACATTAATGTTGCCGATACATTCAAAACTGTAATCAGCTCCGCCTTTGGTTAAATCTACCAAATAAGGCACTAAATCGCCTTCCACTTCGCGGGGATTGACAAAGTGAGTCATGCCGAATTTTTCCGCCATCTCTCGCTTGTCGGGATTCAAGTCTACGCCGACAATCATGTTAGCTCCCACCATGCGAGCCGCTTGAATTACATTCAAACCCACGCCGCCCAAACCGAAAACTACCACATTAGAACCAGGCTCTACTTTCGCAGTATTAATGACAGCACCGATGCCAGTTGTTACGCCGCAGCCGATCAAACAAACTTTATCAAAAGGAGCATCTTCGCGAATTTTGGCTACTGCAATTTCCGGCAATACTGTATAATTAGCGAAGGTAGAAGTTCCCATGTAATGGTAAAGTTTCTGCCCGTCTATGGAAAACCTGCTCGTGCCGTCGGGCATCACTCCCTGGCCTTGAGTCACGCGAATTGCTTGACAGAGATTAGTTTTGCGGCTCAAACAATATTCGCAGTTGCGGCATTCGGGAATGTAGAGAGGAATTACCCGATCGCCCACTTTGACACTCGTGACTCCCGCCCCCACTTCTGCGACAATCCCGGCTCCCTCGTGGCCTAAAATAGCCGGAAACAAACCTTCAGGATCGGCACCGGAAAGAGTGTAAGCGTCAGTGTGACAAACACCCGTGGCTTTAATTTCCACCAGCACCTCTCCAGCCCGCGGCCCATCTAGATCAACCGTTTCAATGCTCAAAGGTTGGCCGGCACTGCGAGCAACTGCTGCTTTTACTTTCATCCTTTCTCCCTGCGATCGATTTGTCAATTGACCAGTCAATATGTATTGTATTACTTAATGTCAAACTTGGAGCAAATCTATGACAAAATTAATTGTAATTACCGGAGTCAGTCGCGGTCTTGGTCTTGCCATGACCGAAAAGTTTATGGAATTGGGACATACAGTTTTGGGATGCGCCCGTTCTTCCGAAGCGGTGGAAAAACTCAACCAAAAATATAGTGCGCCCCACCATTTTACTTGTTTGGATGTCACCAACGACGATCGAGTAAAAGCTTGGGCAACAGAAATGCTGGCAAAAAATGATCCGCCAGATTTGTTAATTAATAATGCAGGCGTAGCTAATCATCTCGCGCCTCTTTGGAATATCAGCCACGAAGAATTTTCGCAGGTAATTGATGTTAACATTAAAGGTACGGCTAATGTAATTCGCCACTTTGTCCCGGCAATGATTGCTCGAAAAAACGGCATAATTGTCAACTTTAGTTCTGGTTGGGGAAGGTCAACTTCGCCGGAAGTCGCGCCCTATTGCGCTTCCAAGTGGGCAATAGAAGGACTTACCCGATCGCTCGCTCAAGAATTGCCCGCAGGTATGGCAGCAGTTCCTGTGAATCCGGGGATAATTCACACAGATATGCTGGACATTTGTTTCGGAGAAGATGCACCAAATTACCCGTCAGTCAAAGCCTGGGTACAAAAAGCAGTTCCTTTTTTACTCAAGTTGAAAGCTTCAGATAACGGAATGCCGCTGACTGTTCCTGGATAATACACCAACCCTTACAGCATTTGCGAACATCTCTCCTTTCTTCTCCTCTGCGCCCTCTGCGCTCTCTGCGGTTCATAAAAAAATCTCAAAAATGAAATAAAATTGCTATATTCCCAAATCATATCAAATCCGTTAGCATCGGAATAGTAAATTCGAGTTCACTGTCAACAGTCAACAGTCAACAGTCAACAGTCAACAGTCAACAGTCAACAGTCAACATCATTCCGGTGTAACCGGAAATGATATCACAACTCTTTCCCCAAATAGCAACTGTGAACTTGCCGCTAACCTCCCCCTCGCAAACCGAAACCCGCAAAGCAGACCACCTGCGGATTTGCCTCGAAGAAGACGTACAATTTCGCCAAACTACCAGCGGCCTCGAACGCTACCGTTTTGAACACTGCTGTTTGCCAGAACTCGATCGCACCGAAATCGATTTAACCTCCACATTTCTCGGCAAAAAACTAGCCGTTCCCCTGCTAATTTCCTCAATGACCGGCGGCACAGAATTAGCCCAGACAATCAATTATCGCCTCGCCGATGTCGCGCAAGAATACAAACTAGCAATGGGAGTCGGTTCCCAGCGAATTGTTGTAGAAAATCCTCAACTAGCTCCTACATTTGCCGTCCGGCGGCGCGCTCCAGATATTCTGCTGTTTGCCAATATCGGAGCCGTTCAACTAAACTACAATTACGGTTTGGAAGAGTGCCAAAAAATTGTTGATATTTTAGAAGCAGACGCCCTAATTTTGCACCTCAATCCGCTGCAAGAGTGCGTTCAAACCGAAGGCGATACTAACTTTAAAGGACTGCTAGATAAAATTGCAAAATTGTGCGATAAATTACCAGTACCAGTTATTGCTAAAGAAGTCGGCAACGGTATTTCAGGAAAAATGGCAAAGAAATTGCTCGCCGCCGGGGTAGGTGCGATCGACATTGCCGGGGCCGGAGGCACTTCTTGGGCGAAAATAGAAGGAGAGCGAGCTAAAGATAGCAAGCAGCGCAGGTTAGGCGCAACCTTTGCCGACTGGGGAATACCGACAGCCGAGTGCATTGTCAGCACCCGCGCCGTAGCGCCGGATGTTCCTCTGATTGCCTCTGGGGGCTTGCAGAATGGGTTGGATGCAGCGAAGGCTCTCGCGCTTGGCGCGGATATTGCGGGACTGGCGCGGCCGTTTCTACAAGCTGCAGCGGAATCGGAATCAGCCGCAGCCCTTCTAGCTGAGGTGTTAATTGCAGAAATCGCTACCGTGATGTTCTGTACGGGCTGCGGTAATTTGGATGAGCTAAAACAATCTGGGGTTTTGGAAAGGTTAAGATAAAAGTGAGTCAGCAGTCAAAAGTCATTAGTCAGCAGTCATTAGTCAGCAGTCATTAGTCAACAGTCATTAGCTAATAACTAACGACAGGGGATAATTACTACATCCTACTTGCAGGAATGACCAATAAAATCGTTTCCGGTGGCATCGGAATAATATTTTGCCGAGTGCAGTGCGAGCGGGACACTTGCACACTCGGTATCATTCCGTTCTAACCGGATGTTATATAACTAATGACTACTGACTAATGACTAATGACTAATGACTACTGACTAATGACTACTGACTACTCAGGGCAAACGCATCATGTCAACAAGCGGGAATTTTACCGTGCTTGTTGCGACTATTATCGATAGCTGTAGTTTATTGAAAAGAGATTTGACTGCCGATAGCGGTGGCTATTCCTCAAAACACTACTACTATTCTCCCGGCAATTTAGATGCGTTTGCCCTGACTGACTACTGACTACTGACTACTGACTACTGACTAATAACTAATTACCAATTATCTAATGAAAGATTTCCTAAAATATACCTGTGCAAGTTTACTGGGAACCTTCCTAGGAATGTTGCTGCTGGGCAGCATCGGATTGGGCGGACTGGTACTGCTAATTGCTATGGCGGCATCGTCGTCCAAAGATTCGGGCCCGCAAGTTAAAGATAAGTCGGTATTGGTATTAGACCTTTCTTTAAATATTACCGACAGCAAACCGAGCCGTAGCACTGGCGCGGCGATTGAAGAAGTGCTTTCGGAAGATTCCGGCGATACAGTGACGCTGCGGACTGTTTTAGACACGATCGAATATGCGAAAAAAGACCCGAAAATCGTTGGCCTTTATCTTGAAGGCAGCTCGGAGTCGAGCAGCAGCGGGTTTGCCAATCTCAAAGAAGTTCGAGGGGCATTGCAGCGTTTCCGAGATGCCAAAAAACCCATTTTTGCTTACCAAATGGACTGGAATGAACGAGATTATTACCTCGGTTCCGTTGCTAATACAATTGCAGTCAATCCTTACGGCGCTTTGGAACTCAACGGTTTTAGTAGTCAGGCAATGTTTTTCACCGGTGCTTTGGAAAAATACGGCCTGGGAGTGCAAGTGACTCGCGTCGGCAAATACAAGTCAGCCGTTGAGCCGTTTTTGCTTACAAAAATGAGTCCCGAAAATCGCCAGCAAACTCAAAAGTTGCTCGGAGATATGTGGGGAGAATACCTGCAAACTGTCGCCCCGAGTCGCAAAGTGACTGTTCCGCAACTGCAAGCGCTTGCAGATAATGGCGGAACTTTGATGGCTGACGAAGCTCTCAAAAGCAAGTTAGTTGATAAAGTTGTATACTTTGACGAAATATCGACCGAACTCAAAAAACTCACAGGAACAGATGGCGAAAACAAATCTTTCAAGCAAATTAGTTTGAAAAACTACGCGAAAATTGCTGAGGATAAAAACTCAACTGATGCTAACAAGAAAAACCAAGTTGCTATACTTTACGCTGAAGGAGAGATTGTAGACGGCGAAGGGGGCCCGACTCAAGTAGGAGGCGATCGCATTGCTCAAGAAATGCGGAAAATTAGAGAAGATAACGACGTAAAAGCAGTGGTTTTGCGCGTCAACAGTCCCGGAGGCAGCGCGACGGCGGCCGAAGTCATTGCACGCGAAGTGATGCTGACGGGGAAAAAGAAACCAGTTATTGTTTCAATGGGCAATTTGGCAGCATCCGGCGGCTATTGGATTTCGATGGGTTCCAACCGCATTTTTGCCGAACCCAATACGATTACCGGTTCTATTGGCGTTTTTGGAATGCTTTTCAACGCCGAAAAGTTGGCCGCTAACAACGGCCTAACTTGGGACGTGGTGAAAACCGGCCGCTTTGCGGATACTACCACGGTTTCCCGTCCGAAAAATCCTCAAGAATTGGCGAATATTCAGAGGATAGTCGATCGCATTTACGATCGATTTATTACTAAAGTCGCCAACTCCCGCAAACTGCCGAAAAACAAGGTACAAGAAATTGCTCAAGGCAGGGTGTGGTCTGGTACGGCCGCGAAACAGTTGGGTTTAGTCGATGAAATTGGCGGGCTTGAAGATGCTGTCAGAGAGGCGGCGAAGCAAGCTAAACTCGGCGACGATTGGAAGGTGGAAGAATATCCCAAACGCCGCACTTTGGAGGAGCGAATTTTGGAAAAAATTTCCGGCGTTCACGTTTTGAAACCAGCCGCCAAACTCGACCCGCTAACGGCCGAATTTAAGAAAATGCAAGATGAATTGGCTGTGATTAAGTCGATGAACGACCCGCAGGGGGTTTATGTTCGCTTGCCTTTCACTTTGCGGATTGATTAATTGATAGCTGGTAAAAGTATAGTCATTTATTGCATGACATGGGAGGCGTTGAATCCCTCCCCTTTCACTTTTACTTTGAGCGGATTAACCCGCCTCGGCTGAACTACGCAGCTCCCTATCCCATTGCTAAACGCATTTGGGATTGCTTTTCTCAAAATATTGTAAGATCCGTTAATATCCGCATTGATTAATTGACCGACCGATGTTTTGTACAATCCTCTCTTAATTCGCTTGCCACTAAATTCGACATCATTAGCGCCAGTCTTCCCATAAACAGGGATTGGGTCTAAAGCTAGAAAGTTCGATTTAGAAGTATAGGATTCTTCTTGAACAATCACCGTTATCCCAACCAATTCAGCTTTGTATTCTAACATTTCAATTAATCGGGAATGAGGAACACTTACGAACTTCTGATTGGTTTGCTTACCTAAGCTAATCTCGCTCTTCCATTGTAGGTTTTTTCCAATTACTAGCGTCCCAATTTTTCGTGCGATGAGAAGATTAATTATAAGCCGGCTGGAGGAGTGCAAGTAATTATCTACTTTTTGATTGCGACAACGAGTTAGGCGTTGAATACGGGATGATGTCTTGCTACTTCCTTTCAATTGAGATTGTAGTTGTGCCTTACGCTTGTTGTAGAACTGATTGAGCGATTTCAATGGTCGCCCGTTAATCAGGAGAGGGGTAAAACCCGACTGATTTGAAGTTAACGCCACTAAATTATTTAGTCCCAAATCGATACTAGCTACAGCTTCTTTTTTAATCTGTTCGACGGTGGACTCCGGTTCATTATAAATTACCTCAATTACATAGGAATCACATTTGGGAACCAGCCTAACTTGGCAAATTCGATCGGGTTTTATTTTGGTTTTTATGGAGATTTCTGTACCCGAAAGCTTAATAACTCCTTTCTTCAATTCCTTGCTACTAATCGCCTGAATCGTATAGACAAGAATATTTCGACCCTTGACTTTATCTTTGTACTTCGGTAGTTTCGGGCGACCAGTAAATTTAGAGGAATCAACTTTGTAAGCTTTGACTGCTTCAAAAAACGATTTCCAGTTCTTGTCCAATATCATCAAGATTTGTTGACTTACCTTGGCTGGCAAAACCTTGTAGGCTTGATGAGACTTCATTAAACGGTTCATCTCGTTGTAATTAATGTAACCCCATCCATAGACAAAACTCTGACGAATGACGTAGTTAGCGGCATTGTAGAGATTCTTGGATTTAAAAGCTAATTCATCAATCTGGGCGAAACGGTGTTCCGTAGATTTAATGATGTGCCTCTCTGCTAGTTGCATCCCGACTCTCCATTTTTTAACTAGCGCAACAATTTTGGATTGGACTTTCTTGACTATCTGATACTACCATTGTTTATTGATGCTTACAATCTTAATGAAGTTTTATGATACCAAGTCCGGGCTTTTTACCCCTTTATTCTTAGTCCCCCTCTGTTGAGACGAAAGTTTTGCTCTTGAACCGTTGCAAGCGCTGAGTCTGATAGGGGTTTTTAACCCGGGCTTGGTAAAAGTAGGCTGACCAAGAATTTCTTGATGGTACAGCCCCCGGATTTATCCGTGGAATCAATCCAAAATCCAAAATCGAAAATCAGAAGAGCCCCCGCATTTATCCGTGGGCTCGCCTCTAAAATCTAAAATCTAAAATCTAAAATCTAAAATCGATTGACGCATCCTACACACAACTGAAAAACCCGGTTTCTCGAAGAAACCGGGTTTATGAATACCCTAAAAGTCGATCAACTGGGAATTGGCAATATTTATTATGCTGCACGCTGAGTTAACAATCCCCAGATGAAAAGTAGAACGATCGCACCGACGACTGCAAAAGCTATGCTGGGTAGGCTAATTACTCCGAAGGATGCTCCCCCGCTCGTCCCCAATAGGACTTGACCTAGATAACCTCCCACTAGCGCGCCCAAAATTCCTAAACCTGTTGTTGCCAGAAAACCGCCGCCTTGAGTTCCCGGATAAATGGCTTTGGCGATCGCACCGGCAATCAGTCCTAAAACGATCCAAGCAATAATTCCCATTTCTCTTTCTCCTGAATACTTAAACTTTTCTCGTCCCTTGTCTTATGTTCTTAGAATAACAACCGCTATCGGGGACTTACCTCTACCGCAGGGAGGAACCGAAAGTGGTAGGATTTCTCATGAATCGTCGGAGTTTGAGGCTGTTTAATATCTCAAAAGAGTTAACCCACTTTTTCGAGGCAAGAAAGGTACTTATGCTCAAAGCAAAAGGGAAATAGGAGAATCTTTTCTGGGATTTTTTGTGTTTTGGTAGTTAAAAAAATTACAATATTTCTGTGAAATGAGGAAAGTTTGCGCCCGATGAATCTGACTCTGTGCATGATTGTGAAGAATGAAGAGGCAACACTGTCGCGGACTTTGGACAGCGTTAAGGGTGTTGTTGACGAAATGGTGGTGGTGGATACGGGATCGGGCGATCGCACCCGTGAAATTGCCAGAGAATCCGGGGCGAGGGTTTATGACTTTGAATGGTGCGACGACTTCGCAGTGGCGCGCAATGAGTGTCTGAAGCACGCCCAGGGCGACTGGATTTTGGTATTAGATGCCGATGAGGTTTTGGTACCGGAGATTCTACCTCAAATAAAGCAGGCCATTGCGAGCGATCGGCTGCTGCTAATCAATCTCATCCGTCAAGAAATCGGTGCCTCTCAATCTCCCTATTCCCTAGTGTCGCGCTTATTTCGCAATCGCCTCGACATCCGCTTTTCTCGCCCTTACCACGCAATGGTAGACGACAGCGTGGCTGAGATTTTGCAGAGGGAACCAAAATGGACAATAGCTTCTCTCCCCGATGTGGCGATTTGGCACTCTGGTTATCAAAAAGATGCGATCGCAGCAAAAGGTAAATTCCAAAAAGCTCAAGCAGCAATGGAACGCTATCTCGCTTATTATCCCAACGATGCTTATGCTTGTAGCAAATTAGGCGCTTTGTATGTAGAAACCGGGCAAATTGGGCGGGGAATTAATTTATTAACCAAAGGCTTGACTGCGGAGACCATTAATGATTCTATTCTTTACGAACTCAACTATCATTTGGGAATTGCTTATCGCCAGCAGCAGCAATTTGTTAAAGCAAAAGAACACTATCAAGCGGCAATTAATACAGATGTGTTCCCGCCGCTAAAGTTGGGCGCTTACAATAATTTGGGCAATTTGCTCAAAGATGAAGGAGATTTGAAGTCTGCTGAAAAAGCTTACAAAGCAGCTTTAAAAATTGACCCTAATTTTGGAACAGGTCACTACAATTTGGGACTGACGCTGAAGGCAGCCGGAAATTTAGCAGATGCGATCGCCTATTACCGACAAGCGATAAAAATCGATCCCGAACACGCGGAAGCTCATCAAAACTTGGCAGTAGCCTTGCTGAAAATTGGCAAAATGCCAGAGAGTTTAGCAGAATTCAAAAGAGCGATCGCCCTTCACGAACAGCGCCGCCCCTTTGAAGCAGAACGCCTGCGCCGGGGACTGCAAGAAATGGGTTTACTTTAAACTTGTTACCAAATAATTTGTAGGGGCAATCCCCCCGTGGTTGCCCCTCGAACCGGACGGGGTAAGCACGGGGGCATTACCCCTACAAACTGTAAAAATTCCCAGCAAAATCAAGCAATTATCTCTACTTTGCCGCTATCCAAATCGTAGCGGCCCCCAACAACTTTAAGCTTGCCCGCTTTCACTGCTTTAGCTAAAATAGGCGAGGAGGATTGTAACTTATTTACATTCATTTTCACATTAGCTCTGACTGCGTTATCCCAGGCATCGCCTTTTTGACCTTTGGTCGAATCAACTGCAGGTTTAATCGCCGCCACCAAAGTGCTAATGTGACCCGGAACAGCTTTGCCATCTAAAGCTGCTTTGACAGCACCGCAGCGTTCGTGGCCCAGAATTACTAATAGTGGCACGCCTAATTCTAAGGCGGCATATTCTATATTACCGAGAACCACATCGTCTAGAAAATTGCCAGCTACTCGGATATCAAATAAATCCCCCAATCCTTGGTCGAAAATAATTTCGGGAGTAACGCGCGAGTCAGAACAAGCCAGGATGGTTGCAAACGGATGTTGACCCTGGGCTACTTCTACAACTCGCGATCGAGCTTGGTCGGGAAATGTCCGTTTTTGCTGAAGGTAGCGTTGATTACCCGCCATCAATTTCTTAAGAGCACTGTTAGGAGTAATGTCAGTAGGAGTAATGTCAGAGATTGCCTCGGCCTTTGCTGCTTCGGCTTGTAAAAACGCAGGTGCAAAGCTTGCCGCCAGCATCCCTGCACCAGCCCTCAACATTAAATTGCGTCGCGAAATCATGCTTCTACTTTCGCTTTCATTCATTGTTTGTAACTCGGTTCAATTTTTTCTATTTTATACCATAATATCTACCACAAGCTCAGTCAGACTTCTGGGATTTTTCTTTGCAAGCTGCTCCCGCACAATGTAAACTTCAAAAAAGTGGCCCATTTTTATTTCATTCCTATTTTATTTAGTAAAGTCAACGGCGGTCATCCTTCTGCGGACAGGGATGCTAGAATGTATCTAAAACGACTATTTTTTATCAATGGCTCGAAATGTCCTACGTCGCCAGCATTCATATCTATCCGGTCAAGTCCCTTGACGGCATAGCAGTCAGTCAAGCAACTATTCTAGCCAGCGGAGCTCTAGAAGGCGATCGCTCTTTTGCAATCTGCGATGCAGCAGGAGAATTGGTTAGCACTAAGCACAACAGCGGAGTCCGTTTTCTACGGTTATCCTTTGACATCAAAAAGAGAATTGCCGGCCTGAAAATTCAAGGCACCGAACAAGAAATATTTTTTCATGTAGATAGAGAACGCTTGGCAATAGAATCTTGGTTGAGCAACTACTTCGGTTTCCCTGTCAAGTTAATTGAAAACTTGCTGACAGGTTTTCCCGACAATACCGCTGCACCAGGGCCAAGCATTATCAGTACCGAAACAATTGCCGAAGTTGCATCTTGGTTTCCGAGAGTTTGCGTTAACGAGATGCGCCATCGCTTGCGAGCTAATATTGAAATAGGAGATGTCCCGGCTTTTTGGGAAGATCAACTTTTACCACAAGCCGATGAAATTGTTAGGTTGAAAATAGGGACTGTAATATTTGAAGCTATTAATCCCGCTCAGCCATTTATCCTATCTACGCGAAATTATGGGGCGAAAGCAGGCGATCTCAATTTTAAAAATATACTAACAGCCAAGCAGAAGGAAATTATGCCTGACTTGGTAAAAAAAGGGCATTTAAATCACTTTAGTCGGCTGATAGTTAACACGCGACTCGCACCTCAAGCACCAGAAAAAATATTACACATAGGAGACGAAGTTGCCATTCTCCGCGTCAGCAACTCTCTATTGAATACCCTTTCTGATTAGTTGTATGGTACGAATCGGATCAAGCCGGCGGCAACTCCAAAGTAAGTTGACCTAAAACACCAGTTCTAAAATCGTTTAACATCTGCCGCGCCGTTCGTTCGACATCTCCTTTATACCTGTCTTTTGCTACCTCGTGCAGATAATCTTCACCATTACTAGAGGCTGCATCTAATTTATACCTGGATTTGAAACCAGATATTGATATCAAAGTCTCATCAGTCGCCTCCAGCCCTCGCAGCAAATCTACCATAGCTGCTGCTACTACCTGATTGTCGTAAGCTGCTTCGCCAATATCTTCGCAAATAGCTAATTTTATGGCATTTTCTTGATTGTTAATTCGGGTTGGGATCACTCCGGGGGCATCTAATAATTCAATTTCGTCAGAAATGCGAATCCATCGCAGCGATTTAGTTACTCCAGCTCTGCGGGCACTGTCTACCACTCTCCGCCCTAACAGCCGATTAATTAAAGCAGATTTTCCCACATTGGGAAATCCCATTACCACTGCCCGGACTGGACGGGGCAGCATACCTCGATCGAACCTTCTTTTATTTAGCTGCACCCCAGCATTCTGCACCGCATCCGCCACAGCGTCTACTCCGTGACCGTGCTCGGCATTAGTAAAATACGCAGTTTCCCCCTGGGCCTCAAACCATGTTTCCCACGCCTCGCGCGATCGAGGCGTAATCATATCCATGCGGTTGACGACCAATACTCGCGGCTTGCCGCCCACCCAACTCGGCATTTGGGGGTGGTAAGTAGCCAATGGAATGCGGGCATCTCGGACTTCGAGCACCACATCTACCCGCTTTAGCTGTTCTTTTAATGCCCGTTCAGCTTTGGCAATGTGACCGGGATACCAGTGAATTTTCATTAGTTAGTTGACTGTTGACTGTTGACTGTTGACTGTTGACTGTTGACTGTTGACTATTGACTATTGTTATTGGTTAGTTGTTATTGGTTAGTTGTTATGGGTTAGTGGTCAGTTGTTAGTTGTTAGTTGTTAGTGGTCAGTTGTCAGTTGTTAATAGTCAGTGATTTAATGACAACGGTCAACTGCCAACGGTCAACGGTCAACAGTCAACTGTCAACAGTCAACTGCCAACCGTCAACTGCCAACAGTCAACTGTCAACTGACAACTGACTAAGGCACAATCAAAACTGCACAAGGAGACAGATTGATTACCCGACTGGTAACGCTGTCAGACGCCCCATCATCGGTTAAACCCATCCCCCGACAGCCCATCACAATCAAATCGGCCCCAATTTCGTCCGCCACATCGCAAATCGTGAAAGCAGGTTTGCCTTCCCGTTCGATGATTTCAGCTTCAATTCCCTGCTGGGAAAACATCGATTGGGCCTCAGAAAGAAGTTTGGCGACTGCTTCGGGGGAAGTCATCACCTCGCGCGCGGGGGCGTCGGCCTCCTCGGCTGGGGGCTCGACTACCGAGAGAATAACTAAGCGAGAACCGTAGGTTTTTACGATATTGACCACCTTTTCGGCAGCTTCGCGGGCTTCTCGGCTTTGATCGACAGGAAATAAGACTGTCTTGAACATACTGCACATCTCCGGGACACGGACTCCGATAAAATGTTTAGGTTAAGCCAATCAGTGCCGTTTGTTCCATCTTCCGTTTTTTGTACGGGCGCGGTTGAATGCGTCCGAGGCCGGGGTGCAAGTTACCAGTGCCGCCATTTCAACGGAATTCGACAAAAACACACATATTAGGAGGTTAATCCTGTGACAAAAAAAACTGTAGCAAATTTATCGGCATCGGACTTATCGGGCAAACGGGTATTGGTGCGGGCGGACTTTAACGTGCCGCTCGACAACGGCAATATCACCGATGATACTCGCATCCGGGCGGCTCTGCCGACAATTCAAGATTTAGCGTCCAAGGGCGCTAAGGTGATTTTGTGCAGCCACTTCGGCCGTCCCAAGGGTGTGACGGAGAAGTTGCGCTTGACGCCGGTTGCTGTGCGCCTGTCGGAATTGTTGGGCAAAGAGGTCAAAAAGACTGACGACTGCATCGGTGATGAAGTCGCTGCTACAGTCGCGGCGATGCAAGATGGCGATGTGCTGT
The DNA here is from genome assembly GCF_036700475.1 of Microcoleus sp. T2B6. Classification (NCBI taxonomy): domain Bacteria; kingdom Bacillati; phylum Cyanobacteriota; class Cyanophyceae; order Oscillatoriales; family Microcoleaceae; genus Microcoleus; species Microcoleus sp. T2B6. The sequence continues at coordinate 43,083 of NZ_JAUBOZ010000016.1, forward strand.
TGCTGGAAAATGTCCGCTTCTACCCAGAGGAGGAGGCCAACGACCCAGAATTTGCTAAGAAGTTAGCTTCTGTGGCCGATTTGTATGTCAATGATGCTTTTGGTACGGCTCACCGGGCTCACGCTTCTACTGAGGGCGTTACTAAGTATCTGAGTCCTTCTGTGGCTGGGTTTTTGATGGAGAAGGAACTGCAATATCTCGGCAGTGCGATCGACAATCCTCAGCGTCCTTTAGCTGCTATAATCGGCGGTTCTAAGGTTTCCAGCAAGATTGGAGTCATTGAAAAACTGCTCGAAAAGTGCGACAAATTGCTGTTGGGCGGTGGCATGGTTTTCACCTTCTACAAAGCTCGCGGCTTGAACGTGGGCAAGTCTTTGGTTGAAGAGGACAAGCTGGAATTGGCTAAGTCTTTGGAAGCTAAGGCGAAGGAACGGGGAGTTACTTTTCTGTTACCTACTGATGTGGTAGTTGCTGACAAGTTTGATGCGGCGGCTAACACTCAAACTGTTCCTGTAGAAAGCATCCCCGACGGTTGGATGGGTTTGGATATCGGCCCGGATTCAGTAAAAACTTTCCAAGATGCTTTGGCCGATTGCAAAACGGTAATCTGGAACGGGCCGATGGGCGTGTTTGAGATGGAGAAGTTTGCTGTAGGAACTGAAGGTATTGCTCATTCTTTGGCTGGACTTACTAAAACTGGTACTACCACAATTATCGGTGGTGGTGACTCGGTGGCGGCTGTGGAACAGTTGAATTTAGGTGAACAAATGAGCCACATTTCTACTGGTGGCGGTGCTAGTTTGGAGTTGCTAGAAGGTAAGGAATTGCCTGGTGTTGCTGCTTTAGATGAAGCTTAATTAAGTTAAGTAGGGCGGGCTTTGCCCGCCTTGCTGGAAGCAGGTCTATATCCTTGGCTGCGAATCATTTTTTTGAAGATTTACCGCAGAGGGCGCAGAGAACGCAGAGCAAGAGGAAAGAGAGAAGGATATGGGTTTAAAGTCTATAGTTTGCTAGTATAATTTGTTTGAAGTAGCAGTGAGGTTTGTTTGTGAAACTTAAACTCTTGGCAACTGTAACGGCAAGTTTAGCTTTGTTTGGGCTGGCAGTTCCGGTTAAGGCTCAAAATCCAGATCATGTTAGGCAATTGCTGGAAACTAAAGAGTGCGAAGGCTGTGACTTGAGAAATGCTGATTTGTTCAAGGCTAGCTTGTACAGAGCTAATTTAAGAGGAGCCGATTTAAGCGGAGCAAATCTCTATGAAGCTAATTTGTTGGAAGCGGATTTAAGTGATGCTAATTTGGCCAATGCTAACTTAGTTAATGCCGAAATGTACGGGGCTGAATTGAATGGTGCTAATCTGCGAAATGCGGATTTGTCTAATGCTTTTTTGGGCCGGGCGAATCTGACGAGTGCGGATTTGCGCGGTGCTAAACTTTTTAATGCGAATCTGGGGGAAGCTTATCTGTTGCAAGCTAATTTGTCGAATGCCGATTTGAGACGTTCGCTGCTGTTTAGAGTTAATTTGAATCGTGCGAATTTAAGCGGAGCGGATATGTCTTTCGCGGATGTGCGGGATACTAATTTGCAGAATGCTATTTTGTCAAATACTAGGCTTCCTCGCGCTCAATTGGCCGGGACAAATATTGATGCGGCGAATAATGTGCGGCAGGCTGATTTGGAACGTGCCAACTTGCGAGGTACGAATTTGGGGCCGGGGGTTTGCGTGAGCACTAATTTTCCTTATTGTGTTTTGAATTTGGAAGAAAAATTTTAGACTCTAGTTCCCAGATTCATCTGTGGAGTAAATCTAAAATCTAAAATCTAAAATCTAAAATCCCCTGGCTGGCGCACCCTAAGTTTAGATCCGAGCTAAGTTTGAGGTGGTTTGTATCCTCTTTCTAGGGCAAATCTCACAAGCTGGGCCCGATTATCTAACTGTAATTTGCTGAAAATGCTGCCTAAATGAGCTTGCACAGTCCGGGGGCTAATAAACAGCCGATCGCTAATTTGTTTGTTAGTATAACCCTGGATCACTTCCCAAAAAACTCTTTCCTCGGCTGGTGTTAAAGGCAAAGGTGCAGGTGCTGGCAATACTGCCACCAATGGTGGTTCCACCGCCCTACCGCTAGAAGTTTGAAGCAGTCGGACAATTTCGGCGTGAATGCGGTGAGAGCGCTCTAACTGCGCCTTTACCTTAGCTAAGATTTCTTCAGACTGAAAAGGTTTTACCAGATAATCGTCACCGCCGATCGAATGACCTTCAACTTTTGACTCCAACTCGCCTTGACCCGACAAAAATATAAAGGGGACTAACTGTCCCAAACGGGTAGTTCGCAAACGGCGACAAAACTCAAACCCGTCCATTTCCGGCATCATGACATCTGAAATTACCAAATCTGGGGGGGCATTTTCAAAAATCGAGAGCGCCTCAACCCCTGAATTAGCGCATTCCACCCGATATCCTTGACTTTCCAGGTACATTGCTAAGACTGTTTGACAGTCTGCTTCGTCGTCAACCACTAATATTCTTTCCATGACAGGCTTGCACCAATTCCAGTTGGACAGTTCTTGAAACTGCCAGTCCCAAAGTAGGAACTTAATTGAGTTTACCTCCTGCCACTTGATAAAGGTTCGCAATTTCAAGACGGCACACTTTCTCAAATATTCCAATTAGGGGCGCCTAGCGCATAAAAGGGGAAGCAGTAGAGCAATAGGGGGAACAATACTTTCTTTGATTCGCCTATCATCAAAAGCTACAACTTTTTAGGAGGTAGCGTCAACTTTTATGCAGAAAATAGAACGTAAAAGAAAGAATTTTTTTCTATTATACAGAAATATTGGTGACACTTACACTATTCCTAGACGCGACATTGAAAGGTTTTTAGATTTTTCTGGTTCGGACACAGGTACAAAAGGAACAACGCGACTAGGTGCTGCTGGGGGCGGCGCGAACAAACTCGGGTCGGCAACCAACATACTTTCAATTATCGCTGCTGGTTCGGGGCGGCTGAACAGATACCCCTGCATGATATCGCACTGATGTTGTTTCAAAAAATCTAGTTCTGCTTCTGTTTCCACTCCCTCAGCAATTACGGTCATATTCAAACTGTGACCCAGTAAAATTACTGCTGTAGTAATAGCAGCATTTTGAGTATCTTCGTTGGCATTACGGACGAAAATTCGATCGATCTTTAAACTGTCAAAAGCAAATTGCTTAAGATATCCTAAAGTAGCGTAACCGGTGCCGAAGTCGTCAATAGCAATCCGAATTCCTAGAGCTTTAAGTTGGTTTAAAGTAGCGCCTGCTACTGTCGCATTTTCCACCAAAGCGCTTTCGGTCATTTCTAATTCTAAATTAGCAGGCTCTAAACCTGTAGTTTCCAATATTTGCACTATTCGCGCCTTGAGTTCCGGGTCGGACAACTGCCGGGCCGACAAGTTTACTGATATTGTAAAGGGCGAAAACCCCGCCGCCAGCCAACTAGCGGCTTGAGCGCAAGCTGAAAGCAGTACCCACTCGCCAATCTGAATAATTAAACCTGTTTCTTCTGCTAAGGGAATAAATTCGCAGGGAGAAATTATACCTCGATCGGGATTTTGCCAGCGCACTAAAGCTTCCGCGCCGATAACTTGGCCGGTAGCAATATTCACCTGCGGCTGATAGTATACCTGAAACTCACCTTGTTCCAAAGCGTGGCGCAGCAAAGCTTCGAGAGCAAACTTTTCAGGAGAGAGGGTTGTCACCTTGGTGGAGTCGTTAACTAAATCTTTGAGTCTGGCTTCTGCTTGGTGAAGCGCGACTGTCAGCGGTTGAGTAATAGTTTGCCGCTTCAAGACGCGAGAAGCAATGGCTCCCAGCAATTCAGCCTTGGTAAACGGCTTTGTCAGGTAATCGTCGGCCCCCAATTCCATCCCCCGACGAAAATCGGTTTTGTCACTTTGAGCCGTGAGGAAAATAAATGGAATTGTTGCAGCTAGCGAGTTTTGCCGCAGCGTCCGCAACACGTCATAACCGTCGAGTTCCGGCATCTGCACGTCGCACAAAATTAAATCCGGTATCTCCGAAAGTGCCATCTGCACCCCAGCTCGACCGTTTTCGGCCGCAATGACCCGGTAGCTGTGAGATTCCAGGAGTTGCAGAAGAGTTTCCCGGATTAATTCGTCGTCCTCAATTACCAAAATTTTGAGCATGATACTTAGATAACAGATGCCACTTTATATCTGAACCTGACTAACTCTAGCATACTCAAACTAGCAAATTAATAATTCAGCTAATTAGCCAATAAACCATTAGCCAAATGGCGGAATACTTCCCCTCGGTTCTTAAGTCACAATCAAAGAACTGCCCAAATTGGGAAGATTTCGATCTCTTTCAAGAGCAGAAGACTGCTGCGCCCGACTCGTTTGATAAACTTTTATTACAAAACACCCAATATTTCTCATAAAAAAAATAGCCAAGAGTTTCAATGCGCCGAGGGCGGAAATTACTCAGGCTATCACTTATATAATGTCCGGTTAATTGTTCATAATTAGTCCGTGTTTGTACGGACAAGTATAGTTTTCGCTCAATGGATGAATCAGGACCCTGCGTTCTGATTCATCCAAAAAAGGATACTTGCTTTCCGACAACAGTCGTGGAGAAAGAAAAATTTTAGATTAAGGTTCAACCTGCCAGATTCATCTGTGAAGTAGATCTAACATCTAAAATCGACTAACGGAGAACTTAATTATGGTTCTCTAACCCGAAATCCTATTATCCACAGCCTTAAGCTGTTGTGCATTTAAATTGTATATTTCGAGTCCCCATCAAAAATCGTCAAATCCTCTCCCCCTCTCCTCTTCTCCCCCTCTCCCTCTCTAATACCATAGGCAATCTAGATGCAACACAGCTTAATTCACAGGCTTAGTGGAATTCGCGCAAAATTTTTCATCTACAATTGCAGAAGTGATACTGACATGGTGCATGGATGATGACGGAATTATCTGGTCTTGCGGAACTACCACCGTCTTTTTACAAACAAGCTCGCTATTGCCTACAGAGGCAAAGTTCCAAGCATAAAATTCTGGAGTGCTGACTGTCGCATTGGCCGGATGTAAACCTAGTGCAGTCACTAATACTAATCCAAAAGTCACTAAAGCTACGATCGCGAATCTCAGCATATTCTTTGTTTGAACAGGAAAACTTACCTGATCGGTATTACCTTATTATGACGCGGGTGGATAGAGAGCGTCAATCGATTTTAGATTTGAGATTTGAGATTTTAGATTTTAGAGGCGACCCCACGGATAAATTCGGGGGCTCCTTTATCGGATACAGGTTTTTTATTTCTGGACGGATGAATGCGGGGGCTTGTATCCTGGATGCTTGATTGTCAATAGCAGTTATTCGGCCGTCAGATTCAACTGGTAAGCGATCGGCTCAGATGCTTGAGAAACTACCACGAATTCATAAAAGCCAGTATCATCCAGCAATCCAGACCAACTCAGCCCCTCTGCATCTTCCAGCAAAGCTCGCGCGCCTTTTGTCCGCCCTGGAGAATAAATTGACAGCAGAGTTGATTTGCGCGGGGCTTGCAAATTCACGCGCAAAGTTTGATTTTGAGCGAACCTGGCAATGTAAGCTTTCCCTTCTCCGGGTTTGAGATTGCCTGTGAGGCTTTTGCTGTTCGATAGGCGGTCAAATTCAACGCTTTCGACAGTTGCTCCAGCTTGTAAGGCTTCGAGTTCGTCGGCGGTAATTGCTTGCCAAATTTGTCCGATCGGCAAACCGATGATATTGCGATCGCGCGGCTGTTGTGGAAACCAATAAAAAAACCTAGCATCAGCCAAATCGTACAAAGCCCGACTGCTCAAATTCAGCTTGTTAACCTCAGTTTTCCAGCGATCGATATCAGTGGTGTCGTAAGTGCCCAACCGCGCTCTAGCGTCGCTGCTGAGATTTTCCAGCTTGTCGAGCAACTCGTCGCCGATTTTCTGCCACCTTTCGCGCCATTGGCGATCGTCATCGCCTTCTTTTAACAATCGTCCCCCCAATTCCGGGTATTTGGCATAGAAAGTCTCGTCCACAAGGTTGACGTAACCGCTATAGAATCGATCGTCAATTTTGAGCTTGACAAAGCGATCTTGCAAAGCATCTTCTTGCTGCTGCTTCGGGCTTGAAGGCTGGGGAACTTTCTGCACTTTTGATTGCAGATTTAACAAAGAATTGCCCGCAAACCAGCCAACTCCCCCCATACTTGAGAGCACCGCCACCACGAACAAAACCATTTTCCAAGCAGGCATCTTTTGCTGATGGCCAATAGCAGCAACTCGCACCGGAGTTCCCGGCAGTTTTGGCGTGGGGGCGGGTACGGGTATAGGCGAGAGATCCGGCGGCTGCGTGGGCGCAAAATACCCTGGCTGCGGGGCTGGCGGCAAAGGCTGTAAAGGCGGATTGCCGGAGAGAGCGAGCATTACCTCGCGAGCCGAGGAGTAACGCTGGCTCGGCTGTTGAGCAAGCATTTTATCCAGCACCAGGGACAAATTCGGAGACAGAGAACATTCCGCCCGCCAGTTCCAATTCAGCGTCTGGCTGTCGAGCAACTGATGGGGTTCCTTCCCCGTCAGCAACACCAAAACCGTGGCCGCCAGAGCGTACAAATCGCTGTGGGGAGAGACGATACCCATCTGCATCTGTTCGACGGGAGCGTAGCCGAGCTTGCCGATGCGAGTCGCGGGGGCGGGAGTGCCGTTAGCCTCAGCGAAAAGAGACTCTACGGTGGCGGCGACTTGTTTTACTCCGCCAAAGTCGATGAGCACGGGCATCCCGTCAGAACTCCGCAGAATCAGGTTGTCCGGGGAGATGTCGCGGTGAATCACTCCTAGAGAGTGAATGTATTCGAGCAGGGGCAAAATCTGCTGCAGCAATTGATTGATTTCTGCTTCTATGAACCGCAAACCCTGACGCTTGCGGGCGTCGAGCAGAAAGCGGTAGGTTTGGCCGGGCACGTAGTCTTGGACGAGAAATAGGTAGCCTCGATCGCTGATACTGACGCGGAAGAGTTCGCGAAAGCGCGGGATTTGATTGTGTTGCAGCTTGTAGAGCACTCCCGCTTCCCGCTCGAACAGTTCCTCGGATTTTTGTAAAGCGTAACTTCCGTGTACTTGGGGCGCAAATTCTTTTAAAACGCAGGGTTCGTTAAATCGGTGGGCGTCTTCAGCGAGGTAGGTGCGCCCGAAGCCTCCGTGTCCCAATTCGCGGACGATTCGGTAGTGGTTGTTGAGAGTTATGCCGGGGTAGATGGGATTGTTCATGGGAACTTGCTGCGTCGGATTTTCACGCTTGACTGAGACTGGGAGTTTTGGGCGATCGCTGAATTAATCTTGCCATAGTGTTTGACACTCCCACCCCTGAAGGGGATGAGATTCTTTAGGAATTTCGCCCTAAATATCCCAGAGAGACAATTGCTTGTACTCTGGGTTCTCGCCCACACGCCGTTTGCCTTTTTGGGGCAGCGTATTATCTGACGAGCGTTCGTACATTCCGACATTAAAAAGTGTCGTTTGTACTGGTTTCGGCGAGTCCCGCCGTACCTTTTTCTTGACAATATTTAACCCGTAGGTTTCTATTGCCTTAGTTTTCACATTCTTAGCAGCTTGTAAATTAGCATCATCAATATGTCCGCAATTAGTGCAAATAAACTTTTCACCCTTGCGACTATTTTTATCAACTTGTCTACATTTACTACAAGTTTGACTGGTATATTTGGGGTTAATTTTATACAATTTCTTGCCTAGCTTCGCAGCCAAATATTCAAGTTTTTGAGTTAAACCATACCAACTTGCATCAGCAATAGAACGATTCAATCCTCGTTTAGCTGATTGACCATTAGATAAAAATCTACCAGCCTCAGACTTAACTGGTTTGCACCGTTTAATCATGTTTTTGACTGGTAAATCTTCCACCGTAACAGCATCAGCTTTTTTAACAATTCGATTAGCCACATCCCATTGATAAGATTCTCGTCGCTGTTGAATCCTGTTATGTAATTTACTCACCCTGAGTTGAGCTTTACTGCGATTCTTGCTTCCCTTTTGCTTGCGACTAACCCGCCTTTGTCTAATTTTCATTAAACGCTTAGTTTTTTTATTAGTAGCAAAACGCGGGTTGTCAATACTACTTCCATCAGACAAGTAAACCAATTTTCCTAATCCCATATCACAGCCAGTAATGGTTTTAATTTCACTGTCTGGGATTATTGGAAAATCTGGTACTGTCTTGTTTTCAATTCTAACTGAAACGTACCAACCATCAGCTTTCTGTCTAACTGTAACCGTCTTGATTTCAAATCCATCTGGAAGAGAGCGCGAATTATAAAAACGCATCCATCCGATTTTAGGGAAATAGATTTTATTACCCTTGATTTTAATCCTTCCTGGTTTGTAACTAAAGGATTTAAAATCGTGACGACGTTTAAATTTGGGAAACCCAGCACCCTTGAAAAACTTATTAAAAGATTCGTTAACTCGAACTGTTATTAACTGTAAAACCCCAATATCAATCTCTTGATACCAGGGTCTAGCATCTTTTAATTCTTGCAGGTTTGCATCTTGCATCAAAACTACCGTGCGTTTAGGAGATCGATCTTTCTCCCCTTTTTTCTTGGCTTTGCCACCACCACCTTTCCAGGGGTTAGCTAATTGCGTCCCCTTAACTAAACTGCAAGTCAAAGGTGTGATTTCAGCTTGTGTTTTCAAATCGGAATAGCTACCGCAAATAAATTGCTGATGCCAGCCATCAACACGGTCGCGCCAACACCAGTTGTAATTAGCTCGTAACATATCGAGCCATCCCGATAGTTTTTTAAGCTGTTGATTATTGGGGCGCAACTTATACTTGTAACTCAAAATCAATTCGCTCACCTCCTGAAGTTATTTTATCGTATATTGTAGATATTAACGACTTAACGACAGCTTCATATGCAAGACAAATGCAGACGCATCCCGACCCCTTCAGGGGTGGGCTTGCGGCGCGGTCAAACTCTGTCAGTGTTGATTAGTCGATCGGCAGCTTGGCTATCCCCTGTGGCTATTGTTAAAAAAGCAGTTTCGTGCTATAGAAGTTTATCGACTGCGCCATATTTTCGATTCGATCGACCTCAAAATGTGTTCAAATTTTTAGCGTCCAGCCCAATGTGCGATCGGGTGTTAGCGCTACTAATTGAATTTTGAGCGATCGAGGTGCAAAATACCCATTTTAAGGAGCAAATCATGCAGCCAGAACAGCGTCAGCGAGCAATTGGGGCGTTTGAAGAGTTTTTGAGGGCGCCGCTTGAGGAACGATTGCAACACCAGCAGAATCGAGTTGCCGAATCCGGGGCGATCGCGCTTTTTCAAAAAGTCGCTGCCACAGTACCAGCTTACCAGACTTTCCTAGCTGAACTTAACATCAATCCCGCCTCAATTCAAACCTTTGAAGACTTCCAAAAATTGCCGCTAATTACCAAAGAGAATTATTTACGCTGTCACCCGCTACCTCAGTTGTGCTACCAGGGCCAATTAGAAACTTGCGATTTCATTGCTGTTTCATCTGGTTCGACAGGAAACCCGACCTTTTGGCCGCGTTTTATCAGCGACGAGTTGCAAATTGCTGCTCGTTTTGAACAAATATTTCACGACAGTTTTTACGCCGACACTCGCTCAACTTTAGCTGTGATTTGCTTTGCGTTGGGAACTTGGGTAGGCGGAATGTACACGGCAAATTGCTGCCGCTATCTAGCGAGTAAGGGCTATCCCGTTACAGTTGTGACGCCTGGGAATAATAAGACTGAAATATTTCGAGTTGTGCAGGAACTGGGGGAGCATTTTGAGCAAGTAGTTTTGTTGGGATATCCGCCGTTTATCAAGGATGTGATTGATAGCGGAATTGCTGGGGGTGTGGAGTGGCAAAAATATCGAATTAAGATGGTGTTTGCGGGGGAAGTGTTTAGCGAAGAATGGCGGAGTTTGGTGAGCGATCGCACTAATTCTGACAATCTATATTACAACTCTGCGAGCCTTTACGGTACTGCCGATGCCGGCGTTTTGGGCAACGAGACACCGCTGAGTATTTGCATCCGTCGCTTTTTAGCAAAAAATCCCGAAGCAGCACGCAATTTATTCGGGGAATCGCGGTTGCCCACGCTGGTACAGTACGATCCGAAAAGCCGCTTTTTTGAAGTGAATAATGACGGCACGCTATTATTTTCTGGCGACAATGGCATCCCGCTAATACGCTATCACATCTCCGATAATGGCGGTTTAATTTCTTACGAAGCAATGCTCAATTTTTTGGCTGAATGGGGATTTAACCCTGTGGCAAGTTTGCAGCAAGCAGCCGGTATGAAAGTTTCTGATTTCCCCAGAGGAATTCGCTGCTTGCCCTTTGTCTATGTATTTGGGCGATCCTCTTCGATGGCTTCGCTAACGCACTTTACCGTTTCCTACTTCGGTGCTAACATTTACCCGGAAAATGTCACCGTAGGTTTAGAAGTTCCCACCATCCGGGAATGGGTGACGGGAAAATTTGTGCTGCAAGTCAAGGAGGATTCGGATCAAAATCGGTTTTTATCGGTGGTTGTGGAATTAGCGGCGGGGGTGGAGGGCGACGAGGAGATGAAACAGGCGATCGCATCTTCAATTCTCGCACAATTGCGGCGGCTAAACAGCGAATTTGCTAATTATGTGCCGCCAGAATATCAGTTACCTGTGGTGACATTAACTGCGACGGGCGATGCGGAGTATTTTCCGATTGGGGTGAAGCACAGATACACGCGGCAATAAGTAGTTTGAATAGATGATTTATCAGTTTTCAAAAGTCTTGTGTTATTCTATAATTAGGGTGACATTTGATGGTTCAGCTTAGAATAGAATATGCCAGCAAAAGACATCTACCACAATAATGTTAGAACAGCCCTGGAAAAGGACGGGTGGACGATAACAAACGATCCGCTACCATTAAAAATTGGCAAACGAACTCTCAACGTCGATTTGGGTGCAGAGAAACTATTTGCTGCCGAAAAGCAAGGTCGCAAAATTGCTGTAAAATTAAAAAGTTTCGTGAGTTTTTCACCCGTTCATGACTTAGAAGAAGCTGTTGGACAGTATATTGTCTACGAAGATATCCTAGAGCTTTCGGAACCAGAACGGATCATATATCTGGCAATTCGTGCAGAAGTTTATGCAGAAATCTTTTCTGAACCTATCGGGCAGATTTTGTTAGAGAACAAGAGATTTAAACTAATAGTTTTTGATTCATTAAACGAGACAATTGTCAGATGGATAGACTAGATGAATATCGCCAAATTGTCGCAATGTTTTAGATAGTTATGCCCAGATTTCTTACGGCAACGGAGAAATTAAAAGCAGCGTTATTGTTGACCGCGAACAAAACAATTTTTTACTGATCCACGAAGGTTGGCAAGGGCCTCAAAGAATTCACGGGTGTATCGTTCATGTGGAAATTAGGGACGGCCAAATTTGGATTCAACAAGATGGTATAGAAACGGGAATTACCCCAGAACTTGTAGAATTAGGAGTGCCTAAAGACAAGATAGTTTTAGGGTTTCATCCCTATCATGTTCGGCAGCATACGGGATATGCGATCGCCTAAACCAGCTTACAATACAGGAAAATTGAATGAAAGGACGATCGCTAAATTGTATCGGGATCAATATTTAATTCTCGCAGTTTCGCGGCCAGGCGATCGGCTCGTTGAGCTTCTTGTCCGGCTCGTTGAGTCTCTTCGTCGGCTCGTTGAGTCTCCCTTTCTGCAACCTCTTCAGGAGTAGGGACAAGCTCTCCTTCTGCTGTAAAGAAACGCAATTTTCCGCCACAAATTCCGAGACTCAAATCGAGTTGTTGACTCCGAAGATGCCCGAATTCGTTCGGTGCGATTGCTTCATATTCCCCGTCAACTAAATGAAACCCAGCTAATTCTAAAGTTTCTGGATCAAACCAAAAGTAGTCATGAGTGCGAAAAGTATCTTGATACAGTTGTTTTTTAAAGTTTTTATCTATATCCGCTGTTTTGGGAGACAGGATTTCAACGATGATATTGGGGTACTTTCCTTCTTCATCCCAAACTACCCAGCTTTTCCGAGTTTTGCGTTCAGTTCCGAGTACCACAAAAAAGTCTGAGCCTCGGAAGTCCTTGGATTTAAGTTGATTGGAACAGTAATAAATGGTTAGATTGCCAGCAGCATAGAAATTGTTTCTATCTCCCCACAGCCATTCTAGGCATTGGAGGAGTAGGATTATTTGTCGCAGGTGCAGTTCTGTTTCTACGGAATGTTCATCACTATATAAATCGTCGGGCGGAAAGATAAAGTTTTCCGGTATCTCTTGTTCTGGTATCTCTTGGGTAGTAGCTAATTCTGCGGTTGCGGACATGGCTGCTTGGTGAGGAGTAAGAGGTTGTGTGTCTATTTTAGCAAGCTTTTCATATCTCTGCCGAGGACTATTCTGAAAGCCCGATCGCGCTTTTTGCCAAAAAATGCGATCGAACACCGAATAATTAGCCTTTAACTATTAGCAATTATCGTTTTATTGACCGTCAGTTTGTCTGAGAGCTGCCAGAATTTCCGGTCGTTTCATGCGCGCGTAGCCCCGCACTTTCCTGTCTTTGCCGATCGCCTTCAACCGTCTCAGCGAAAGACTTTCGTAGTCTTCCTCTGGGGACGGAAACGGCAACTCCAACTGCAACTGCGGTAACTGAGGTTTCTGCTGTGCTTTCGACTGCTTCTTTGGCTGCGTTTTTGACGGCTTCTTCGGCGGTGCCTCTGGCTGTCTTTCTGAGTGAGTCGCTGTGGCTCCCAGTTGGCGGCGGAGCGTTTCAATTTGATTTTTCAGGTCATTTTCTACGTCTTCAATGGTGTCGGAAACAAACTGATTAATTGTTTGGACTGTGCGTTCTAATTGTGTTGACAGCAGTTTTTCCAGTTCATCCAACTGTCTCAAAGCACCTTCAATATTTACCTCAGAAGTAACAGCAGATGTTGGCGGACGGTTGCTGCTCGATTGTTCAATTTTTTTAGCCATTTTATCTACCTTTTCCTGAAATGCTTTTTCCACTTGTTCGAGCAAATGCTTAATCTGTTCTATTTGGTTACGCTCAAAGTTCTGCTCAGTGAGAGCGTTTACGTGTTTTTTTAGCAGGTCTTCATTTTTTTTAACAGATTGTTCTATTTGTTTAGTTAGACTATCTACCTTTTTTTGAAATGATAGCTCAAATTGTTGCAGTAGAGTCTCAATTTGTGCTGTTTTCTGAGTCGGTTGCGGAGCTAAATGTTCCATTTCTGCTTGAGCAACAGCTACCTCCTCGTCGGTCATTTCAAATACCCACGCCCACATTTGCTCGATGCCGAGTTCTTTAGCAAGAATACACCAATCTGATCCGCAGACAACTTCATATTCTTCTTCATTGCTGTAAGCTTCAGTGGGGCGCACAATTAAAGGAATCAAGTTGCTGCCTTGCTCGATGAGACTTCTCCTGATAGCTTCGCGGCGTTCGCGGGGAATCTCTCCCATCTGAGGCTCTGGTACTGCAATTTGGGAAGTGTAAATCTGGCTGTGACTAATTGGCTTAATTCGCAAATATTCAACTATTCGGTTTTGATCGGATGATCGCTCCATCTTGTTACAATTCCTCTTTTCTCATTAAATTCGGGTGTGTAGGTGTTTATGTATATTTGCACTTTACAGCCTGCGTTTTAAGTGCTGCAGGACTAACCCAAGAACTCTAATTGTAGGGTGCGAGACAAACACCTTACCCAGACTGTGGTAAGTTAAAGGGTTTCTTGGGCTGAGTCTTCCAACTCTGCGATCGAACTCGGTTATCTGGGGGAGATATCGCTTTGCTGCTGTACCTGTGCGGCTGGCTGTGCGGTGACAGCCCGGGCGATCGGCAAAAGTTACTGCAATTCCTAAAAAAAGCAACTGTGATGAGTTTAACTGCCTGCGGGACACCAATGATACACTGCTTTACTCATCTTTACTTTTTTTGGCCGTCCGGGTGATCGGGCTGACGTTGCGAGTTGCGATCGCAATTTCGATTTATACGAAAGCCACCTTTAATATCGCCCTTATTCTTTAGTCTCAACCGAGAGGGACGAAAGTTTGTGTAGGATCGGTTTCAACCGCCGAGTCATATCGGGTTTTTCAACTTTTGTCGGGCGGGCTTTGATCGCCCCAAAAATGCAATTGAGATGGCTGAAAGCTTATAAATATTTTTGCCACTTGTCAATAAGCTTAATCATTGTTTTCTCGCCTAACCCTTTACCTTTCATGCGTTCCAACACATTTTCAAAAGATGCAAAGTGCTCCAAATCTCGCTCTTTGATGATTTGTTCTATTGTTTGAGCTTTTATGCCAGCATTTTTCAAATTTGTAGCCAATTTGAATTTATCTTGAGTGTTGAGTGCTTCCAACAGCGGAACTGGCTTGGGAATCCGGCTTTCAACATCTTTAACCCTCTCTATCAGCGCCTGTTTTTCCCGCGTATACTCGGCTTTTAATTCCGTGATTCTGTTTTCCAATCGAGTTTCAATATTTGTCAGTCGCTGTTCAAAACTGGAGGACTGTTGCGGAACCACACTTACACTTTGATTCTCATTGATTGCGGTTTTTCTGAGAATTTTAAGTTGTTCCAGTAGAAGCTCTTCATTTTCTTCTTCCAGGATAAATGCTCCGATTGTCTCGCCTTTTTGAGGTTCTATTTCCTTTGCTCTCGCCGCCCCATAGTATTCAAAGTCTCCGTCTACTATTTCGTAAGCATCCATACCGTTTCGGCGGACAATTATCGGATTAATCAATCCTCCTGACTCTAAAATCAGTCGCGCTAATTTGTCCAAATCAGCCTCGGCAAAATTGGAACGGGGAACTGCGGATGTAATTTTTTTAACTGCAACCAGTGACGGAGATAATTTTTTCATTAGTTTTTACCTATTTTTTCCAAAACTTCGAGTGCTAGCATTTCAAATTCTTGAGATGCGATGGAATCTGGCTTAAAGTCTAGCACTGAAATGGGATCGGCGATTTCCATATTTCCCACGATTTGAAATTGTTCTGCACACTTTGCTAAATCGTCTCTCTCGTAAATTACGCTGTCCATGATTTCAAAGCCGTAGCGTTTGGGAATTGCCTCCCTCCGCTTGGGCAAACTGTACTGTACAAATTTACTATTAGTTGAAATTTTGCAAGAGAGTACGCCTAAAACTTCTAGTGGTTTCTTGCCAATTTGTTTTTTGAATCCATTAACTTTTTTGATAAAGTCCTTGACATTAATCAGTCCTTGATTGGCAAAAGGTTTTAAGTCAGAAGGAATAATTAAATAATCCGCCGCAATTAGGGCAACTCTAGCATAAAAATTCAAAGATGGCGGCGTATCGATCAGTACAATATCATATTTATTCTGTACTTCTGCTAGTTTCTGAATTAAAATCATTCGGCTGTAATCTAGTTGATTGAGTTCCATTTCATATTGCATTAAATCAATGTGGGAAGGAACCACATCTATTTCTGGATGGCAAAAATTAGACTTGCGAGCTACTTGTGCAATCGAGAAAAAGTCTTCTGATTGCAAAACTTGAAGGATATTATTATCTTTCAAATCGTCTTGTTCTTCATCCTCAAATTTAACTAAACCTGTCGCAAAGGTTGTATTAGCCTGACTGTCTAAGTCTATCACCAAGACTCTCTTACCTTTCTTGCTCAGCGCTGCGGCTAAATTGATTACTGTTGTAGTTTTGCCAACGCCGCCTTTATTGTGGTAAACTGCAATGATTTTCATCGTATTTTGAGTTGTTGGGATAACGGTTACATCGGATTTAACTTGAGGCTTAACTGGATAATTTTCAGGTATTTGTTGTGGTTCAGAGATTTGACTTGGCTCAGGTTCTGCGGGGGCGGGATTGTTGGGCTGTACTGGGACTTCGCTCATTAACTCAGGACTAACCCAATTAATTTTACTATCTTCCAGTTTGAGATTATCGGGATTTTTTATAAAATTTAAACTATCTCTGCCAATTAAAGCGATAATTTCATCAATTCTATTTTCAATGTCTTGTCCAGCACACTTAAAGACTAGCTCAATATCATCGGCGATTCTTTCGTAAATTCTAATTTCTTTACCGTTAGTTATTAGTCCGTAGCGGATGCTCAAACTTGTTAAATAGCGAGTTAGTTTTCGCCGGTGGCGGTCTAAATTTTCCTTCGGATGTTTAGCCTCCATGACTACACTCATCGGTGAGTCTGTCTCGATGACTATGGGGATAACTTGGGTGGCAAATGAGAGGAAGTCGAGACGAATATTCCCAAATGCTATTTCTTGGTGCCAAGTGTCGGGCGTATAGCCTAACTTTGGCAGCAGATAGCTGACAATGAGTTTGCTTTCTACTTCGCTTTCGTTGCGACAGTTATTGGGATTGAAAGTCATTCGATTTTAGATTTTAGATTTTAGATTTTAGATTGGGAATGACTGATTTAATAATGGTAGGGATTGTGATATTGACAGTAGGGCGCGCATTTAAGTTGTATATTCAGGGCGGGCGGGACGCCCACCCCACAAGACTTTATTTTTTTTGACAGACAATTTAAATGCCGCAACAGCTTAGGGCGCGCATTCCGTCCTTTACAAAGGCTACGGATTGTAATATCTAAAAACCCGGTTGTGTTTGACAAACCGGGTTTTTTGGGGATTAATCGCGTTTCAAACTTACTTGTTTTGAGCGTTAAATTCTTGCAATGTCTGATAGCCGCCAGCCGGATTGTATAGGTGACAGTTGTCGGCAATCCGCTTCATTAAAGACCACGAAAATTCTGTTTCGTAGAGATGATCTTGCCAATTTTCCTTTAAGCTGCTGTGGGCGAGGCGCAAATTGTACCAGGGAATAGCAGTTGAAAGGTGGTGGGGAACGTGCACGTTAATGTCGTGGCACAGAAACTCTACCCAGCGGGGATAATCGCAGTGAACTGTTCCCGATAGTTGCGCTTGGGCTTCGTCCCATTCTTCGGGTTCTTTAAAGGAAATATCTGGTGCTGTGTGGTGAACGATCGTAAAAGTGCTCATCCAGAAATGGTAAACCAGCCAGGGCACTAACCAAAATTTGACAAATCCCCAAATGCCTGTGGTTGCAATTAAAAGCGGGAATCCGATCGCAGCACCGATTAAAACGACAAAAACTGAAAACCGAACTTGTTCTTGTTTCTGTTGGCCTTTGAAGCGCCACCACATGAAGTGCACTTTTGCCCAGTGGGCGATCGAGCCAATCCACCACATCCGACCGAATATTAAACTATAAGCTATTTGTAAAGCCTTGGGCGCGGCAGCGTAGTCTTCTGCTGTCATCGGCTGCCAAGCATTATCCTCACCAAGTTTATTGGTGTGCTTGTGGTGGTAATTGTGTCCATGCCGCCATGCGTGAAACGGATAAATTAACGGCAGAAATGCAATATGTCCGACTAAATCGTTAACCCAGCGGCGGTTAGCAAATGACCGGTGCCCGCAGTCGTGGCCGATCACAAAAAAACCGGTTAATCCGGTTCCTGTGAAAATCCACATTAGGGGCAGTAGATACCAAGGCGATACTGCTAAGCCCAAGTAACCGACAGCAACTAGCAAAACGTTGACGATGACTTTTGTCCAAGCTTTGCGGGGGTTTTTGACGAATACTTCCCGCGGCAGGGTTTTGAGAATATCTTTGAGGCGCAGGTTGGAGGTGTCACTTGCGGATGTCAAATTTTGTGGTTTTTCGATCGATGCTGTCATAAATTGATTTCGATTCTCCGTATGCCATGAGGATGGCTTAACAAAATTAGCGCATAAAAAAGCGCAGTAAAATCTCAGCTCGTTGCCAGCTTGCGGCAGACGAGTTGAGCAGTAGGCAAGCGCGTTTTAGCAAATGCTAGCGATCGCTATCCGCAGTTAGGAATTTCTAGCACTTTCGCCAAAAAACACTGCGGGTAGCAAAACCTTTGTTTTTATAACACAGGGGCAGGACAATTAGCATTAGGCGCTGTTGTCTGCTAATTGCTCTTGCTGCCAGAAATCGGGTCGAGAGCCGGCAAGCCAGCGATCGAGCGTTGCTGTTTGAGGCTTTGCACTTCCAGCAGCAAGGATTCGATTTCTGCTTGCAAGTGCAGGAACTTAACTTGCTGATCGGCTTGGTAAGGGCACTTTACCAAATCTACTTTGCGGGCAAAACTGGTCGATAGCGTAGAAGAACTAGCCATTTCGGGGTTGCTCGCGGTGACTTGAGGCCGGGAAAGAGTGGATGAATTATTTGACATCAGTAATTGAGTAGACATATCTACACATTCACACCATTAAGTTACTTTAACCTGAACCGATCGTATTAAACATCAAATTAACCGATCAAGCTAAAATTAGTGTAAATTCCTTGGCCATTGCCTAAAACCATTGACATCGTGACCCTGATTCTACCTGCTACTGACTCTACTGCTAACTCTGCTGCCCGCGCCGCCGAGCCGAAACGCTACGGCTGGCCCGGCTTGATCGAAGCTTATCGCCCCTACCTGCCGGTGACGGAAACCACGCCGGTAGTGACGCTCCAAGAAGGCAATACTCCCCTGATTCCAGCACCTGCGATCGCCTCTCTCATCGGTCGAGACGTGCGCGTCTTGGTGAAATACGACGGCCTCAACCCCACTGGTAGTTTCAAAGACCGGGGGATGACAATGGCGATTTCCAAGGCGAAGGAAGCTGGTGCCGAAGCTGTAATTTGCGCCAGTACCGGCAATACTTCGGCCTCGGCCGCCGCCTACGCCAGACGCGGGGGAATGCGAGCTTTCGTGTTGATTCCCGAAGGTTACGTGGCTTTGGGCAAGCTGGCGCAAGCTTTGCTTTACGGTGCGGAAGTAATTTCGATTGGGGGAAATTTCGATCGCGCCTTAGAAATTGTCCGCGAAATGGCTGTCAATTATCCGGTGACATTGGTCAACTCCGTCAATCCTTACCGCTTGGAAGGCCAAAAAACCGGTGCTTTTGAAGTGGTGGACGCTTTGGGCGACGCCCCAGACTGGCTGTGCATTCCCGTGGGAAATGCGGGAAACATCACAGCATACTGGATGGGTTTTTGTCAATACCACCAAGCAAAAAAATGTTCGCGCTTGCCACAGATGATGGGCTTTCAAGCCGCGGGGGCTGCGCCGTTGGTAACGGGCCAAGCTGTGGCGCACCCAGAAACCCTGGCGACAGCAATTCGGATCGGCAACCCTGCTAGCTGGAAACAGGCGATCGCAGCTTCCGAAGCCAGCCGCGGCAGTTTTGCAGCAGTCACCGACGCCGAAATTCTCGACGCTTACCGTTTGTTAGCATCACAGGAAGGAATTTTCTGCGAACCGGCGAGTGCAGCTTCTGTGGCCGGTTTGCTGAAGGTAAAAGACCAAGTTCCGACTGGGGCGACGGTGGTTTGCGTGCTAACTGGTAACGGTTTGAAAGACCCGGATACCGCAATTAATCACAGCAACAATCAATTTAAAAGCGGCATTGCTCCGACTTTGGATGCAGTAGCTGGGGCGATGGGATTTTAAGAAGTTAGTTGGCAGTTGTCAGTTGTCAGTTGTCAGTTGTGTTCTTTGTGTCCTCTGTGATTCATAAAAATTCATACCGGATGCGGGAAACTCAGCGGCTTCAGCCCTGAGAGGTAAGCGACGCGGGGACTTCAGTCCCCGTGTTTTTCTTTGTTTCTATTTTGGTTGAAATATTGTATTATGTTCGAGAAGTGAGTAAGAACGAGCATCTACGTGTTGAGACATCCTAGAAGGCGAGAAATTCCCGCCCCTGGAAACAACGGTCAAGTGCAAGCTTGATGACAGTATGACAGTAAAGGGCAAGCAATAGCAGGTTGTTGAGCGTACCGCATTTTGGCAAGCGTGATGGTTCAGAAAACGTTAAAACGACAAAAGTAGCTAGAAACCTAAACTTGATTTGGGTGACTAAGTAGACGGTATTTGACCACCGTAGCGAGAATTAAACTTTAGTAATAACTAAAGTTATTCTGTCAGCAGAATCTCAGTGGCTTTAGCCCGCTTGAGTGTCAAGCTTACCTTCTATTGTATGTTATGCAAGCTTTTTACTTGTTCTGCTTGCTTCAATAAATCTGCCTGGGAGTGGCGGCTTCATTACATTTCTTTACATCCTGTCCTATTTTGTCCGTATCCCGGCTTTACCCCTAAAGGGGATATTTAAGCCGGATTTGGTATAGCGGTTCTCAAAAAAGTGAGGTATGCCCTATGCCCACGGAGGCCTATGCCCTATGCCCATGAGTACCTCATATGAGAGCTCGAAAGGCTATATAATCGCGTGTTTTATTTCACGGCGAGCGCTGAAATATTTTTCAGAAAACTAATGCTAGGAGCAAAAAAGAATTCGCCTCCTTTCATCGTGACAAAATTATAAAAATCGAACGGTACTTTCTCGTCCTTCCCCCACTCTTTCGGCCACGCTTGCCCTTCAATTTGTTTTTTTCCTTGACCTGCAATGCCGTCCAAGCCTGTTGTATAGTTGACAAAATGCTGATTATTCGCCCAGTTTTTTTGCATAAACATAAACTGGTTGAAAATGTCGCGCTGAAAACATAGAAACAGCAATCCTACTTTTTCGCCTGACGCTGGCTGAACCTTCAACTCTTTTAAATGTTCCAGTTGATTTTCAAATCGCGAGAGTTTTGACAGGGAGTTATCCCGTGCATTCGGCATCTCGCCATAGCTAACTGCTCGACGAACAATTCGACGCTGGCGGTGTTCTTCTAAGGTTTGGTATTTGTCGTTTTTGTCGCCGCGCGGATTTGCTTTGCGGATGTGTGCGTGAAAGGGACATTTCATTCCGTCGCGATCGCTATCATAATTGAAATTATTAGGAACCGTATCGGAATTTTGTTCCGATGGAGAAAGCGTCACTGGGGTTCCGTCTCTGAACCGCCCTACAACTAAAGCGCCGGCCCTTTCTACATCTCGATCTGACAATCGCAGCTTTTTAGCCAGTTCTCTCTCTGCTTCTCTGAATCCTCGCACATCTTGTTCGAGCTTTCGGTAGACGCAATAGCTGCCAAAGCTATGCTCTCCCTCACCGAAAGGATCTTTTACAAGCACTAATTCTAAAGGTGCAGAAGCATCCCACAAATCAGTACCTTGTTCTTTGGCTAGCTCAATATCTTCTTTTAAAAATAGAGGCTGGCTGACACCATCTCTGAACCCAAAATGTTCAATAGTCTGCCCTTTTTTATTTTTGAGGACAATGCCTACTTCTGTATGAACAATCTCTGCGACGCGCCCAACTTCTTCTATGACTTGTTTTGCCTGTTTTTCCAGGTTGTCGCGATCGTTATCAGCCAGGAGAATGAAAGCATGAATTTCATTTTGGAAACTTTTTTCCCATTCTTCAACTGGAGGGTCGAACAAAATTGTCCTAAATTGCCGAAGTCCCACCTTAAAAGCCGGACTGGGAAATTCGCCGCTTCCCCCGGCATCTAACTCGAAGCCGAGCACTTTATAACCGTTATAAGATAGAAAAAAGTTGGCAACAAACAAACCTTCGACTTCTTGACAGTTGCTTCTCAACTTAGCACTATCGTCCAACTGTTTCTTAGCGGACATAACAAACTTTTCGGTAAAGTAGCCGATCCATTTTTTAACTGCGTCCGGGTCTGACTTGAATTTAATCAAAATATGGGTCGAATAGTCTCGTTCGTGACTTTTGAGGATATTTCCCTGCAAATCCTCTAACATATTTTGATACTGTGGATTGTTAGGATCGATATTGGTTTGGTTTAAGTCTATGGTCACAGCTTTTTTGCAGCACTCTATTTTTGAGGTTTTGGCTTTAGCCGTTTCTCAGTTTTGCAAACTGTAAGATAGTTAACAGCTTTGTTGCTTAGCGGAGCTTGGCTTTGATTTATCAAAATTACCAGGTTGTAAGTGTCCTGTCAAGCTATAAACTTTTGTAAAAAATACAACAATTTTCCCGTTTATCTTTAAAACCTTTTATTTGTATTTACAATTCTATGAATTGAAGCCCGCGTTGCGGTCTATGGAAAATATTTGTAAAGAAAAAATACTTGTATAAACTTTTAATAAAACCTCTTGACACAAATATTTTTCCTTAATAAATTTAGGACGACAAGCTTTTAGCGCAAAATAGTCTGTCTAACTATTTCGCAACACCAACACCTAAAGAGAGGTAAATTATGACTAAGAGTCTGTACCCGTCAGACCTACAGGCTGCGTGGGCCAAGGTCATAGCCTATGCTTGGAAAAATGGAGAGTTTTTGCGGCAATTGAGAAAATATCCAAAACAAACAATCAATAATGTAGTAAACTCTGGAAATCCTCAAAAACTGAGCGGAGCTTGTGCGACTATCATCGAGCATATAAATTCGCCAGACTCAGAAGAGGGTTTTCTCCCGCTTCCCAATCTACCGGAGGAGCTAGATACTTTAAGCGATGACCAACTCTATGGATATGCCAATCAAGGTGGATTATTTGGGCTTATGAGATTCACTTAAATCGGATATCTTGTAGCATTCTCGCTCCGCTCTATAGCCAGCCCGGAAATTTATTTCCGGATTCATAACGTGCAGTTGGCGTAAATTTATGTAAATTGTATCTTGACTTAAAGATATTTCCGTACTAGGCTGTCATCAGCCGATAGGTTTTATCGACAAGTGCTCTATTTGACCATTAGCTGAGAGGTAAATTATGGACAAACCCCTGTATCCTCCAGACTTAGCTGAAGCATGGAACCGTCTTTTTGGTCATGCTTGGCATAAGGATAATAAGGAATTTCTGCACCAACTGAGGAAAGATCCAAGGCAAACAATTGGTGATGTTGTAAACTCTGGTAAACCTGAAAGTATATTAGGGTCATGTGCGACGATTCTCGAATATGTAAATGACGACTACTGCGAGTATGGTTTCATATCGCTGCCGACTCTACCAGAGGGATTAGAAGGATTGAGCGAAGAACAACTCTATGCTTATGCCAATCAAAGCGAGTTGTACGGAATTATGAGACATACTTGAAAGGCCTAAAAATTTTGCACGACCTACGCATGAAAAGAGAAAAATAATGATAAACACTCCTTGTCCGCCAGAGTTGCGAGATGCCTGGGCACGGGTTTTTGCTCATGCTTGGAAACACGACAATAAAGACTTTCTGCGAAAACTGAACAAAGATCCGAGACAAACAATTAGTGAAATCGCCAACTCTCGCTCACCTGAAAAGCTAGCAGAAGCTTGCCAGACTATCCTCAAATATGTAGATGCCCCTGACTCGGAAGAGGGTTTTTTAGCCCTTCCTCCCCTGCCAGAAAGTTTAACAACGGGGGATTTAAGCGAGGAACAGCTATATGGCTATGCCAAGCAAGACGGATTGTACGGAATTCTCAGAGTATGTTGAAGATCGGATTTGGTATTTTAAAACGCTAATTCTCAAGACATATTTTTTGAATTAGCGATCGCGCGTAAAATTAGCCCTGACTTACTCCTACCAGATATGCCTTCTCCATAGGGGCGCATGGCTATGCGCCCCTAGAGCCTAAAGCACGAAAGAAGAGATAGTTTTTTGGCGGAAATAAAATATAAAAAATTTGCACTAATCTCTGACATGAGTTATTTAAACAATAGTTATTTAAACAATGATGCGTCTGCCGAGGTTTAAGCCCTGTTTTCGCTGCGAAATAGTCCCTTCTGAAGGCGTATTTTTACTTGCCGAAAAAGACCATTTTTTGTTACGGGGAGATGCCTACATTCAGCTTGCACCGCTTCTAGACGGTAAACACACCTTAGAAGAAATTATAGAGACTCTGCAAGATAGACTCTCTTTTGTCGAAATATTCTATCTGCTCGATCGCCTGCAAAGTCAAGGCTATATTACAGATGCCGCTCCCTCCGTGTCCGCCGAAAAAGCTGCTTTTTGGGAAATGCTAAAAGTCGATCCAGAAATAGCTGAAAAACGCCTCAAGGAAGCGATTGTTTCTGTAATTTCCTTGGGTGAAATCGACACCGAACCATTCAAAGAAATGATCGCATCTGTGGGAGTTAAACTCGGCGAAAATAGCGATCGCTCGGTGGTGCTAACCGACGATTACCTGCAAGAAGATTTAGAAGAAATTAATCAAAAAGCCTTGCAGAACGATCGCCCCTGGATGCTCGTCAAACCATTAGGAACAGAAATTTGGATCGGCCCGATTTTTATCCCCGGCAAAACTGGCTGCTGGGAATGCCTAGCGCACCGACTGCGATCGCACCGCAAAGTAGAAAATTACCTGCAAAACCAAAAAAACACCGCATCCTTCCCCACTTCTTTGTCTGTATTGCCATCAACCCTAGCTACAGCCTACGGCATCGCCGCCACCGAACTTGCTAAATGGATCGCCTGCGATCGCAGCGAATCTCTCGAAAGCAATATCATCACCTTAAACGCGCTTTCTCTAGAAAAACGCCATCACTTTCTCGTGCAGCGTCCCCATTGTCCGTGCTGCGGAAACCCCCAAGATTTCGCAGCCAAACAATCAGCACCCATCGCTCTTTCTAGTCGTAAGAAATCTTTTACTCGCGATGGCGGACACCGCTGCATCTCGCCACAACAAACCTTGAAAAACTTAGAGCATCACGTCAGCCCAATTACTGGCATTATCAGCATTCTTCAGCGAATTTCTACCTGGGAGGAAGAAAACGGACTGACAACTTCCTACCGTGCCGGTTACAGTTTAGTCGGCGCGATCGCAGACTTAAATGAATTGCAAGAAAGCCTGCGTAGCGAATCTTACGGTAAGGGAAAAAGCGACACTCAGGCAAAAGTCAGCGCCTTGAGCGAAGCAATCGAGCGCTACTCCATCGCATTTCAAGGAGATGAAGCCAGAATTAGAGGGAAGTTAAAAGACTTGGGGAGTGTCGCAATTCACCCAAATACTTGTATGCTTTTTAGCGAAAAGCAGTTTTCAAATCGCGAGCAATTGAATAGCGATCGCATCAGATTTAACTGGATTCCAGAACCATTCAACGAAGAGGTGGAAATCGAGTGGAGTCCAGCTTGGTCGTTAACTCACAACGCGCCTCGATACATCCCCACTGCCTACTGTTACAGCGGTTATTCCCAAAAATATCATGCCCCCTTTGCGGTTGCCAACTCCAATGGATGCGCCGCCGGAAACTACTTAGAAGAAGCAATCCTGCAAGGCTTCATGGAATTAGTAGAACGAGACAGTATTGCCCTGTGGTGGTATAACCGATTGAAAAAACCTGCAGCGGAGCTTTCCAGCTTTGACGAGCCGTATTTTCAGGAAATAGAGGCGCATTACAAAACGCTTCAGCGCGACCTCTGGGTACTCGACCTTACCAGCGATTTAAACATTCCCGTATTTGCCGCTATTTCGCGCCGCAATGACCGCGAGGAAGAGAATATTATTATGGGTTTCGGGGCACATTTTGACCCGCAAATAGCCCTGCTACGGGCCTTAACCGAACTGAATCAATCGCTGCCTGCTGCGTTTTTTGGTATACTCGATCCAAAGAGTGCCGATCGCGATCGCGACCGAGAAGCGATCGAATGGTGGAAGAGTGCAACAGTCGCTCAACACCCCTATTTGTTGCCAGACAAAACAGCCCCCTCAAAAACACCCGCAGACTATCTCAAACAGTGGAGCGACGATCTTTATACAGACGTAATGAACTGCGTAGAAATTGCCAGAGCGAACGGATTAGAAACAATTGTTTTAGACCAAAGCCGCCCTGATTTAGGCTTATCTGTTGTTAAAGTAATTGTACCCGGACTGCGGCATTTTTGGCCTAGATTGGGTGCAGGTCGGCTGTACGATGTACCCGTTAAAATGGGTTGGCTAGCTAAAGCTTTGACTGAGGAAAATTTGAATCCCCTCCCAGCTTTTTTCTGAGAGGTTTAGGCTTATGGTTAATGCAATTTTAAATCATTTGTGTAAAATTGTAGGGGCGACGCCCCTTGCCCCATAGGTGTCAACATTAAGGTTAAACCCGCAGTCCGACAGGGGTTAAAACCCCTGTCTCATAGCTAAAGTCCTCTAAAGAGGACTGAAGAAAACTCTCAAATTTATTAGTCCTCTTCAGAGGACTTAAGCTATTAGCCAGGGGTTAAAACCCCTGGCGGGCTTTCAGCTTAAGTTGACACCAATACACGGGGGGATTGCCCCTATAAATGTTTTCACATTTCAAAAATCTCAATAATCTATGTTGAAGCCCTATCAAATTATCGATGCAGATTGCCACGTTTTAGAGCCGATCGATCTGTGGAAAAATTACCTCGAACCAGCCTTTAAAAACCGGGCACCATCGCTCGATCTAAAAGTTGATGGTCAACCGATTTATCAGAAGATAACCCGCCAACACCAAGAGGAAGGGCTGAAAGTGGCAATCCGGGATTTCACCAGCTACGGAATCGATCGCTACGATCCCTATTCTCAGGTAAAGGCGATCGCGAAAATGGGAGCTGATATCGCATTTTTGTATCCCACAATGGGACTGTGGCTGCTTGCCGTCGATACAATGGATGCACAACTGGCAGGTGCATTTACCCGCGCCTACAACAATTGGCTGCGAGACTTTTGCAGCTATGACCCCCAGATTCTTAGAGGAGTCGGTGCGATTAATCTCCACGCTCCCGAAGAAATGGTGCCAGAACTGCGCCGCATTGCAGAATTTGGATGGAAAGCCGTGTTTTTGCGCCCCAACCCAGTCAAGGGACGGCTGCTTTCTGACCCCGCTTACGAGCCATTTTGGAGCGAATGCGAGCAGTTGGGGATTGCCGTCAGCCTCCACGAAGGCACTCATTCCCAACTCCCAACCACCGGATCGGATCGGTTTAACACCCGATTTGCCATGCACGCCTGTTCGCATCCAATGGAACAGATGATGGCGCTGTTGACCCTCATCGAAGGAGGAGTGTTGGAACGTCACCCCAAACTCAGGGTGGGCTTTCTGGAGTCTGGTTGCGGGTGGCTGCCCTACTGGTTGTGGCGGCTCGATCGCGAGTATTGCGACTTAGGCTGGGAAGTCAAAGATCATGTTAAAATGAAGCCCTCAGAATATTTTCGCCGTCAGTGCTTCATCTCCTTTGAACCTTCTGAGCCTTATTTAGCTGAGACAATTGACTACATCGGCACGGATAATCTGATCTTCGGTTCTGATTTCCCTCACATCGATCACCACCCAGACGTTATCGGGGAAGTTGTAGCGTTGAGCGATCGCATATCCGAAAAAACCGTAAAAAAAATCCTCTGGGACAACCCCTTTCGCTTTTACGGACTTGAGGGTGAAAATTTGTAGGGCCAAACCCCCCGTAGTTGCCCCAATGCCGAAAACGCCTATTTCCTCCGTTAGTCAAGCGGAGTCGGCACGGGGGTACAACCATACAAAATCCTCATTTTCCTGAGAATGAAACAGATGTCTCTATAGGGATAATGAAGTAAGGAACAAATCAATGACGCTCACAATTTCCGGCTACCAAATTACCCAAGAAATTTACGAAAGTGCCAACTCACTAATCTATCGCGGATGCAGCCCAACAGATAACCAGCCCGTTATCCTCAAAGTGCTCAAACAAGCCTATGCGCCGCCGGAAAAAATAGCCTGGTTCAAGCGGGAATATGAAATCCTCCAAAAATTGAATTTGGCGGGAGTCGTAAATCCCTTAAACCTGGAAAGCTACCAAAATCGCTGGGTAATCGTACTGGAAGATTTTGGCGGCGAATCCCTCCAGCAGTTAAGAAAGAGTCAGCCCTTCACGCTGAGCGAGTTTTTGTCTCTTGCCCTTCAGATTGCAGACATCCTTGCTCAAGTGCATCAGCAGCAAGTTATACACAAAGATATTAACCCTTCTAACATTGTCTTTAATCCCAAAACTGGACAATTAAAAATTATTGATTTTGGTATTTCTACAGTTCTCTCGCGAGAAAATCCCACGCTGCGAAACCCGAATGTTTTAGAAGGAACGCTCGCCTATATCTCGCCTGAACAAACAGGGCGAATGAACCGAGCGCTCGATTATCGTACAGATTTTTATTCGCTCGGAGCAACTTTCTACGAGTTGCTAACAGGGCAATTGCCTTTCCAGATTGACGATGCGATGGAGTTGGTGCATTCGCACATTGCTAAACACCCTACCCCACCTCACCAACTCAACGCAGATATTCCCCAGCCTCTGTCAGAAATTGTCATCAAGCTAATGGCTAAAAATGCCGAAGACCGCTATCAATCGGCCTATGGCGTTAAGGCAGATTTAGAGGAATGTTATAGGCAATGGGAGCGATCGCAGCGCATCGAGCCTTTCCCTCTAGGTCAGCAGGATTTTTCCAGCAAATTCCAAATTTCGCAAAGGTTGTACGGACGAGAGCGAGAAGTGGAAATGCTACTCGCCGCCTTCGATCGAGTCGCAGGCATACAAAAAAATGAAAATCCCCAATCGCAAATCCCCAATCGCAAATCCCCAATTGAAATGATGCTGGTAGCGGGATATTCTGGTATGGGCAAGTCGGCTTTGGTACAGGAAGTTTACAAGCCAATTACGCGGCAAAGCGGGTATTTTATCTCTGGAAAATTCGACCAATATCAGAAAGATATTCCCTATGCCTCGCTGGTACAAGCCTTTCGCTCTTTAGTGGCGCAATTGCTGACCGAAAGCGAATCTCAGATAGTAGCGTGGCGCGAAAAAATGTTAGCAGCTATTGGTGAGAACGGTCAGTTAATCGTTGCGGTTATTCCCGAATTGGAATTGATTATTGGCACTCAACCAGCAGTCCCCGAACTGGCTCCAGCAGAAGCCCAAAATCGCTTTAATTTAGTGTTTCAAAACTTCATTCGGGTGTTGGCTCGACCAGAACATCCAATGGTGATGTTTCTGGACGATTTGCAATGGAGTGATGGCGCTTCTTTAAAATTAATTCAGTGGCTGATGACAGGCTCAGAAAGTCAATATTTGTTTGTTATTGGCGCGTATCGAGATAACGAAGTGAGCGATGCTCATCCCCTAATGCTGACACTGGATGAGATTCGTCAAGCTGAGGGAATTGTTAGTCAAATAACCTTAAAACCATTGGAGTTATCTGATGTCAGTCAGTTGATTGCCGACTCTTTCAACTATGACTTAGCAACGGCTATGCCTTTGGCAGAATTGGTGCAGACCAAAACCAATGGCAATCCCTTCTTCATTAATGAGTTTTTGAAATCTCTGTACAGCGAAGGACTGCTGAAGTTTGATTTTCAGCTTGGGGGCTGGCAGTGGGACTTGCAGCAGATTCAAGCGCAGAACATCACCGATAATGTCGTAGAGTTGATGGCGGGCAAGGTGCAGAAGTTACCGCTTTCAACGCAGCAAGCTTTGAAGCTAGCTGCCTGTATTGGCAACCAGTTCGATCTCCAAACGTTGGCAATTGTCTCTGAAAAATCGCCGCGAGAAATAGCGATTGATTTGTGGGAAGCGATCGCAGAAGGTCTGATATTACCCATCAGCGATGCCTACAAGTTGATAGAACTTGACGTGCAGGGGTTAGCAGAAGAGATAGAAGTTGAGTATAAATTTGCCCACGATCGCATTCAGCAAGCCACCTATTCCCTCATTCCCGAAGCAGACAAAAAAGTTGTGCATTGGCAAGTGGGGCAACTGCTGCTACGGAATACACCGCCCCAGAAGCGAGAGCAAAAAATATTTGATATCGTCAACCAACTAAATCAAGGGGGCGATCGCATTTCCTGTCAAGCCGAGCAAGACGAGCTAGCTCAGCTTAACCTGACAGCCGGCAAAAAAGCCAAGGCATCAGCAGCCTATCAACCCGCCTTCAATTACTTGCAAGTTGGCTTGAGCTTATTAGAAGAAAATAGCTGGGAATGCCAGTATGAATTGATTCTAGCGCTGCACGTAGAAGCCGCAGAAGCAGCTTATCTCAGCGACAACTTCCAGCAGATGGAGCGATTAGCTTCTGTAGTGAAAAATCGCGCCAAAACTGTACTCGACAAAGTAAGAATCTACAGAGTAACCGTACTGGGTTATGCAAACCAGCATCAACTACCAGAAGCAATGCGTAGCGGACTCGAAATTTTAGCTCAGTTGGGGATCGCGCTACCGGAAAACCCAAGTTTAGCAGACATCGGACAAGCTATAGAAGAAACAAAAGCGGCTTGGCTAGGCAAGCAAATTGAGGATCTCATTGACCTGCCAGAGATGACCGCTCCTGAAAAGCGGGCAGCAATGGATATCCTGTTTGATGTCATACATCCAGCCTATGACGGGAACTCCGGACTCTTCACACTGTGTGCCCTGCAAATGGTCAATTTATCGGTCAAATATGGCAATACGCCTCTATCCGCTCAAGGTTATGGATCTTACGGAATAGTTCTGTGTGGTGTCGTCTTCGATATAGAGTCTGGCTATCAATTTGCGAAACTTGCATTGAAGTTGGTAGAGAAATTCAATAGCAAAAAAATCAAATCGGCGGTGATATTCTTAGTTTATTATTTTTCGGTAATTTGGAAAGAACACTTCAGAGAAATACTTAAACCTTTTTTAGAAGGATACCAAAGTGGCTTAGAAACTGGAGACTTGCTATTTGCTGCCTTTAATGCTTACGGCTATTCTTGTCATTTATACTGGATGGGCAAGGAACTGGTCGAGGTCGAACGGGAAATGGGCAAATACAGTCAGGCAATATCCAATATCAATCAGAATCTAATTCTGACTTATCTCAACAGATATTGGCAAGTCGTCTTAAATTTGAGTGGAAAATCAGAAAACACCTGTCGATTAATTGGCGAAAGTTATGACGAAGTAAAGATGTTGCCAAGGATGCAGGAAAACCAAGACAGATACGGAATTGGTGACTTGCATTTACACAAACTTATCCTCTGTTATTTATTTGGAAACTACGGCGAAGCCCTAGAAAATGCGGCCATTGCAGAAAATTATTTAGATGCTATGTTAGCTACGTCATCTGTCGCTATTTTCCATTTCTATCATTCTCTAGCACTGCTGGCAGTATTTGCTGATACTCCCGAGTCCGAAAAAGAGGATTTTCTGGAAAAGGTTGCTGCCAACCAGGAAAAAATGAAAATGTGGGCGAGTTACGCTCCTATGAATTACCTGCACAAATATTACCTCGTCGAAGGGGAACGCGCCAGAGTTCTGGGCAACTATAAAGATGCCAGAGAATATTATGACTCTGCTATCTCCTGCGCCCGCGAAAATGAATATCTCAACGAAGAAGCTCTCGCCTACGAACTCGCGGGACGATTTTACCTCTGGCGCAACCAAAGCCACGTTGCTGCTCACTATCTCCAAGATGCTCGCTACGCTTACCAGACTTGGGGTGCCCTTGCCAAAGTCAAAGACTTAGAAGCGCGATATCCTCAGTTTCTCACCTCAACAACTAGCTCTACGAAAGTCACCCAAACAACCATTTCCACTACAGGCAGCAGTTCCGGCGAAGGGCTAGATTTAGCCACAGTCGTGAAAGCTGCTCAAGCTATTGCCGGGGAAATTGTCTTAGATAAATTGCTCGCCAAATTGACGAACCTCGTCCTCGAAAATGCCGGGGCACAAAAAGGCTTCCTCATTCTCTCCGACAACGGAATTTTAAAAATTCAAGCACAAGGAGAAATTGAGCGCGAAGCCCAAGTGCTGCAATCTCTTCCAGTTTCTAGCAGCGAAAATCTCCCCTTGGCGATAATCAATTACGTCGCTCGCACTCAAGAAAATGTGGTTTTAAGCGAAGCCACGCGCGAAGGGATTTTTACCACAGATCCTTACATTATAGCCCACCAACCCAAATCAATCTTGTGTAGCGCCATCGTTAATCAAGGCAAACTCACCGCCATTCTTTACTTAGAAAATAACATCGCGAGCGGTGCTTTTACACCAGAACGCCTGGAAGTTGTGAAAATCATTTCTTCTCAAGCAGCTATCTCCCTTGAAAATGCCATTCTGTATCGCACTTTAGAACAAAAAGTCGATGAACGCACTGCCCAATTAGCATCAGCCAACCAAGAAATTACGGTGCTTAACGAGCGTCTGAAAGCTGACAATATCCGAATGAGTGCTGAGCTAGACGTAACGCGCCGACTGCAACAAATGATTTTGCCGAAAGAGAGCGAACTCAGTAATATTCCCGGACTTGATATTGCTGGTTTTATGGAACCCGCCGACGAAGTAGGTGGCGATTACTACGATGTACTACAATACGGCGATCGCATCAAAATTGGCATCGGCGACGTAACGGGACACGGACTAGAAAGCGGCGTTTTAATGATTATGGCGCAAACTGCCGTGCGAACGCTAATGGTGAACAATGAAACTGACCCCGTGCGATTTTTAAATGCCATCAATCGCACTCTTTATGACAATGTAAACCGCATGAATTGCGAGAAAAATCTCAGCCTTTGTTTGCTAGACTATGAGGAGGGGACTCTGCGCTTGAGCGGACAGCACGAAGAGGTGATTGTGGTGCGGTGTAGTGGCGAAGTGGAACGAATCGATACGATAGATTTAGGTTTCCCGATCGCTTTAGACTCAGAGATTGCCGATTTCATTCTATCAACTGAAGTCCACTTAAATCCGGGAGATGTGGTGGTGCTTTACACGGACGGAATTACAGAAGCGAGAAATGAACAAGGCTTGTTATACGGTATGGAACCACTGATAAAATCCATCTGCCGAAATCGCGATCGCACTGCTGAAGAAATCCGCCAAGCTGCGATTGATGACTTGCGCTATTACATCGGCGCACAAAAAGTGTTTGATGATATTACCTTAGTGATACTTAAGCAGAAGTAGCCTCGGCGGGGAGACTGGGCTGTTTCATTCTCGGCTCATTCATCAAGTCATGGAGGCAGCTATTCCTTACCGTACAGATTGGGTGATTGAAAATGCGAGCCAAGAAGGCCTAAAAATAGCGAAGCTGTCATCAACCGCAAAGTAGCACTTCAAACCTTTACCTGATAAGGCATTGCGATTAATGTTGCACTTTTTTACACATATCTCGGCTCAATACCCTATTCACATGACACAAGTGAATTGATACAATTTAACCAAATAAGTGCAACAATGTCAGAAAATTCAGGGATTTTTTATGAAGGTCAACTATAGCAATCCTAAATGATTCGTGTAATTCTTGTAGGGGCTCTCCCCACGCCCGGTTGCCCCGCCTTGACTGGGGTAGGCACGGGGAGTAGGGGTAGCACTACCCCTACATATTTTTACAAATGATTTAGGATTGCTATATCAAGAAAGAAGTGATGCAACAGTCAAGGAGTTGAAAATAATTTTGTCACAACAACGAACTGTAATTAATCGACAAAAAATCCACGCACTTTATTGCTTAAAAGCTGGCTATAGTCTAAGTCTGACAGATGTAGCTGAACGTTTAGGGGTACATAGAGTTACTGTACATATAGCCTTTCTCAGAAAGATGAGGTACTCATGGGCATAGGCCTCCGTGGCCTCCGTGGGCATAGGGCATACCTCACCACGCTTGAGAACCGCTATAGATGGTTGAAAAAATATAGTATTGGCGGTCTATCAGGATTGTTAGGAATACGGCAATCAACGGGTAGACCGCGAGTAATTCTTGCAGGGCGTAATAGCTGGATTGTCAAAAAAGTTAAGTGATGAGTCCTGTGAATTCAAGAGTTATAAGCAAATTGCGAAATGGGTGGAAAACAACTATAAAATATCACTCAATTATCACACATTATACAAACACTTACACTATCGAATGAAAGCTAAACTAAAAGTACCAAGACGCAAAGAGTATAAAAAAAATGAGCAAGCAGCTATCGCTTTCAAAAATACACTCAATAAATTGCTGAAAATGCCTTTATGGTTGGAGTCTAAGACTCCTAATCCAGCAAAAAATGGGGTCAAGGATTGGTCTCAAGATGAAACTAGAATTGGCTTAAAAACGATTGAGAGAAAAACAATTACAGCTTTGGGAGTTAAGCCAAAAGGTAAAGTTCAATGGAATTTTAAAGCCTTCTATTTATATGGGCCAGTTGCCCCGAAAACTGGAGAAAGTTTTTGGTTAGAGTTCTCACATTTTTCTGGGTCTCTGCTTTCAAATATTTTTAGCTAAATTAGCAGAACCATATCCGGATAATTTAAATCTTATCCAATTAGATAATGGGAGATTTCATCATGGTAGTAAGCTAAAAATACCCGCTCATGTTATCTTGATATTCCAACCACCCGGAGGCCCTGAATTGAATCCAATCGAAAGAGTATAGCAGCACATTAAACAAGAACTGAGTTGGGACATTTATGATGATTGATATGGTATTAAAGAAAAAGTTTGCGCTTATCTTAAAGAATTTTATACAGAGACAATAGCATCTATAACTGGATGGGATTACATTTTGTCAGCCCTAGCTACTGTTGCATGATTTTTGAAAATTGGTATCAGTTAAAAGCTAGTTTGTTAGCAGATTACCTCAGCCAAGAGCTTAAACATGCCTCTCTTAAGCTGAAATTTATTTAGTTGACTCCTCAATTCAAACACACATTGATTCTCTTTTTATCTAGCGATCGCCTGAGTCAGACTGTTGGCGATCGCCAGATCCTTAATGCGCTATATATAGCGTCATTGCGTAAGTCCTGTTGGTGCAAATAAACTGGTCACGAGGAGGGCGGGTTTTGTCAGAATAACAGGCTGCTAGCATAGCTCCCGGTTAAACCCGCCAGACCCATCTAATGTTTATTTGTAACCACCTACTTAACTAGGAAAGTTACTGTTAAAATTTATGCCACTAGCTGCATCCCTAATCATAGGATTTTGGTGATAAAAAAGCAACCAAATTTATTGCCCACCGATTTTAATTAGCTACATTACTGAAGGGGATTTCTTGTTGTTGTTGAAACAATTTAATCGATTGCAGACTATCTGAAGCAGCATCCCAAAGAATGAATTGGAAGCAGTCAGGAATATCGCGAATTGTCAGTGATTTTGAATTAGCCAGCAGGTGAATATTAGCATTGTGACAAGCCTGAAGATTATAGTTAGGTATTCGCTCAGAGAGATGATGAATATTGTGGTAAGCAATATCAGCAGAAAACCAATTGAGAATACTCGGTAATTTGAGGTAACTACTGCCTTCAATTGCGCCCAGAAGATAGTCCCAATTTTCTGCTTTATGAGCGTAGGAACCGTCAAAATTATGCTGAACAAAGAAAATACAGATAAATATCGCTGCAGAACAGGTCATGACAATTGAGTAAACACTCCAGAAAAAGCCAAACCCCAGTAAGTTGCTCAGATAAATCCAGCTACCAAGAACACAAATATTGTTGAACAGTAAATCCCAAAACTCAGCCGTCGTATACCAATGTTTGGATTTATAAGAAGCAATAATTGCAGATAAACCCATGCCAAAATCTTGCTTGAGACAAGCAAAAATATGTCGGATAAAACCCGTAATTCCCAATATCAGCGCGAGTCTTGGCTTAATAATTAGATAGAAAAAACCACCGGGAAACAGCATCAATGGGTGTCTGAGTAACTGATACATCTTTTGACTAAATGGACTTAGCGCCGCAAATTTTTCGGTGGATATCAACGCCGAAGGGCCTCGGTACATATCCCAATTACCATTATGTTTGTGGTGATAAGCGTGCCCCCTCGACCAGGGGTACTGAGGAATCGCATTGATGATACCTAGCAGAAAACCCATAAGGCGATTGACTTTTTTGGAACTAAAAAGAGAATAGTGTCCGCAATCGTGCATCAAAGAGAAACAACGTCCTGAAAAAAGTGTCATTAACACCATTATCGGCGGCAGCAAGAATACAGAAATAGCAGCAGCTTTAAATGCTAAAAACCATAAGAATATATAAGGAATAACTGTATTGAGTATTTGGCAAGTAGCTTTCACATTGTTGCTATTCATATAAGGAGCCAGCACAAAATCCGACTTTTTGATCGCGCTTTTCATTCAGTATATCTATGGTGTGTGGATAAGTGCTTAGCTTAGCATCACAGTTGCGGGACAGTGGCGGATTTACCCCGGACTTTCCCCGTTTCTTCCAAAGGTTTTTTTGTGGGAACCGATTTTTGCACATTTATGAGGTTATCACAACTCTGGTTTGTTTACAAAAAAAACTGTGAAGCCTGTTAGCAGCCGAACAAATTGCTGCACCGGAAGGCATTAATATGATTGATTGGTTGCACGATCGACCTTTGGTGATGTAGTATGCCGCTATTTTTGCTTGCATCGTCTGTGCCACACTTTACCGTACCGGGATCTACCCTCAACTCGATCGCACGCTCAAAAGTTGGGATACTGGCGAAAACTTTTTATTGGCGGGCTATAGGGGCGATCGACAAACCGCCCGCCCCGGAAACCAAAGCTGGCACAACATCCAGAAGCGCAGAGGATTTTGGATCAACTCCTTGAGAATATAATTTGAAGGACGATCGCAATTGCCTGCGTTTTTTGTGCTCGGAGATAGCTCGGATTTGCTACAATCTAATCGCACACGCGACTAGAAATGGGTTATGACCGAACTATTAGATGAGACGCTTTCTATTGAAATGGCGACTCGCATCAAAAGCAACCGTAAAAACTGCTTTGACAACGCTTGTAAAGCAGCATTAGCCACCGAGGGCGCGATTTATGTTCAAGGCTTTTTAGCTGTGCCCGGAGTGCCATATAAACCCATCGAGTATAGCTGGATTGAACTCGACGAGCGAATTGTTGACCCAACCTTTCCCCATCTCGGTTTCATCGCTCAAGACATTCATTACTTCCCAGTCCAGCGCTTCAGCGTCAAGAAACTCAAAGCAATCCTCGAAGAATCAAAAGAAGATTATCCTGAAGACGACCCGCTGCCGATTTATGGCAATCAACCTTATGAATATTACGGGGATTTGATGTTAGGCGGTAGCGATTACCAAAATGCTTACGATTTGGCTGCCGCTAAATGCAGGGAATTAAACCAACCCAAAAAACAGGATGCGAACTAATTCAAGACTTACCAAAAAATGGTTTGGCGCGCTACTTACAGCGGTAAGGTGTAAACTATGCACCCTACAGATACAGATTACTGTAGCAACTGTTCTGTCGATTAATATACTTCATCA
Organism: Microcoleus sp. T2B6; assembly: GCF_036700475.1. NCBI lineage: Bacteria > Bacillati > Cyanobacteriota > Cyanophyceae > Oscillatoriales > Microcoleaceae > Microcoleus > Microcoleus sp. T2B6. The sequence continues at coordinate 80,204 of NZ_JAUBOZ010000016.1, forward strand.
TGACTTCCCAAATCTACAAAGACGGCTTTTCCGTCTTCTGTAAAGTAGAAAAGTACCCTTTCGTCGTAATCTACGCTAAAGCTCCAAAACTCCTTGAGCCTACCGGACAATTTATGAGTTTTTAAGCTTGGTTCAAACGGATCTCTGATAAACTGCTCCAGCTTTTGCCAAAACCTAGCCTCCAAATCAGCATCGCCTTTGATTCGCTTTTTGAAAGCACGCTTGAATGAAGAACTGAAACTGACTTCCACGATTATTCCTCTATCATTACTCTGAGTTCATTGATGTTAGCGAAAAATTTCAGTTCACCTTTTTGTTGTTCAATCTGCGCTGACTTAAAGTTTTGATACATCTCTTCGCGACGTTCTTCCCGGAGATATTGCTTCAACAACAGTTGAAGCTCTTGTTTTTCGTCAGTAGAAAGATTCTTGATCGTCTCGACCACATCACTGAAAGTCATAACTTACAAAACCCTATTGTGCTGATTTGATTATAGCAAAAAATATCCTTTTGGTTGACTTTCGTTTCTCGTTTCCAGGCTCTTCCTCGTCTTAAAAAAAGCAAAAAATCTCACTATTTACCATGTTCAACCTTCCAAGATTCAGGAAACCTCGAATAATGAAAAGCAGCCAATAACGGATCTGAGTTCTGATTCCCAATCAAATCCGCCAACAATTTAGCCGTCACCGGAGCCAACAAAATGCCATTGCGGTAATGCCCCGTAGCCCATGTCAAATTCTCCCAAGCACTAGCACCCAAAATCGGCAACTCATCGGTCGTAGCTGGCCGAAATCCCCACCAAAACTCCAGAATCGGATAATTTTGTAATTCGGGATATAACTTAATCGCTCCTGCTAGCAAAGTGTGCATTCCTGCAGGCGTATTGCCAGGTGTAAAATCCACATTTTCGCTAGTTGCACCAATAATAATTCTGCCATCTTGACGCGGCACAATATAAATGCCCGTCCCGAATAGAACTGTTTGCAGGGGCTGGATAACTCCACAATCTTCTGGTACACATACTGACAGCATTTGTCCCTTTCTTGGAAAAACAGGAACATTCAATAACTGCTCAGACCAAGCACCGGCAGCCAAAACATAACGGTCTGCTTGCAATTTTCCTGCTGTTGTTTCAATGCCAACAACTCGGTTTCCCTGCCGAATAATTTCCCCTGCATTGCCTTGAATAATCTCAATCTGCAATTCTTTAGTTGCGGCCTGAAGCGTCCGAAATAAAGCGCGGTTGTCAACTTGAGCGTCGTCAGGATACCACCAACCGCCCATTACTTCTTGACCTAATCCAAACTGGTGCTGGCGAACAGTATCTCTGTCCAACCATTGATAATTAAGGTTTGACAAAAGTGGCTTTTCTTGAGGCTCATTTTGACAAACTGGTGCGAGAATTCCCGATCGCCAATATCCCGTTTTCAATCCGGTAATATCTTCTAGCTGTTCCACCCAGGCGGGATACAGTGCGCGGCTTTGCAAGCACAAATCCAACATCGGACTAGGGGGAATTCGTTCGGCTTGCGGGGCAAGCATTCCAGCGGCAGCCCGGGCCGTCGGTGGTTTAGAATCGGCGGTGAGAACCGCGACAGATGCCCCTCGCAATTTCAGTTCTACTGCTAGCGAAAGACCAATTATTCCGCCGCCAATAATCAGAATATCTTTAGATGAATTCATTAACTTTTATATGGACTGTCTGAGCTTTTTGACCGAAAGCATCTAGGATACAAGCCCCCGGATTCATCCGTCCAGAAATAAAAAAAAACGTGTATCCGAGAAACTTGCCCCCCGAATTTATCCGTGGGGTCAATGCTTCAATCTAAAATCTAAAATCTAAAATCTAAAATCGATTGACCTCTCGGGTTTCTTTATGGTAAGGTGCCCCGCGTGCACCTTACAGTTAGAATTTTTGCACAAGTCTTACAGATTATCTGGCAAGGCGATCGTCCTATCTACCTTCCTTAACAAAAAATCTATGGTTGGGGTTTCCAGACAGTTTCAGAACCTTGGCCCCAGAAACCGTCATATTTTGTCACCTTAATATCGCCTAAAACCTTGGTTTGGCAGGACAAACGGCGATTGGAGGCGGGAGAATGGGGAGGAACCGAAAGTCGGGCTTTTTCGCGCCACTGGGGCTCGGAAACTTCGCCCTCGACGGTGACGGCGCAGGTGCCGCAAGTGCCGAGGCCGTGGCAGTTGATGACTTTGGCGTTGCCGTTGTAGACATCAATGCCGTTTTTGAGCAAAACTTCACGGAGATTGGCTCCGCGATCGCACTCAAATGTTTTTCCTTGCGCTTGTACCTTGACCACAGCAATTTACCCCAGTTAGATTTATGTTAATTTTCCTATATATTATCGCATTAAATTCAAATAAATTCATCTAATATGGTAAGTGATATATTACCAATTTCTCGATCGCAATTTCCCATGACAAATCGGCTCTGGATCTACGATACCACGCTGCGAGACGGTGCTCAGTGCGAGGGACTCTCCTTATCTCTCGAAGACAAACTGCGAATTGCTCGACAGTTAGACAGTTTAGGAATTCCCTTTATTGAAGGCGGCTGGCCGGGGGCGAATCCTAAAGACGTACAATTTTTTTGGCGTCTCAAAGAACAGCCCCTAACTCAAGCAGAAGTTGTAGCTTTTTGTTCGACTAGGCGGCCGGGAACTACGGCAGCTAATGATGAAATGTTGCAGGCTATTTTGTCCGCAGGTACTCGCTGGGTGACGCTGTTTGGCAAGTCGTGGGATTTGCACGTTATTGAAAGTTTGAAGACCTCGCTCGAAGAAAATCTGGCGATGATTCGAGATACAATTGAATATTTGCGGAGTCAGGGAAGGCGCGTTATTTACGATGCCGAACACTGGTTTGACGGCTACAAACACAATCGAGATTATGCTATTAAAACTTTAGAAGTAGCCGCCGATGCCGGTGCAGAATGGCTGGTGCTTTGCGATACTAACGGCGGTACTTTGCCTCACGAAGTCAGTCAGGTTGTTCGCGATGTTTTAGAAGCTTTAGGAACTAATCGCGAAAAATCTTTACAATTAGGAATTCACACTCACAACGACTCTGGAGTTGCGGTTGCTAATGCTTTGGCTGCTGTGCGGGAAGGAGTGAGGATGGTACAGGGAACTATAAACGGTTACGGCGAACGCTGCGGCAATGCCGATTTATGTTCCTTAATTCCTAATTTTCAGCTAAAGTTGGGTCAGAATTGCATTGAAGACGAGCAATTAGTTAGATTAACTCAAGTAAGCCGCTCGATTAGTGAAATTGTCAATCTTGCTCCCGACGATCGTGCTCCTTTTGTAGGCCTTTCGGCTTTTGCTCACAAAGGCGGAATTCACGTATCGGCTGTTGAGAAAAATCCGTTAACTTACGAACATTTAGAACCGGAAAAAATTGGCAATAGGCGGCGAATTGTGATTTCCGATCAAGCGGGTTTAAGCAATGTTTTGGCGAAGGCCCGCACTTTTGGAATGGATCTCGATCGCAAAAATCCTGCTTGCCGCCAAATTTTGGAAAAATTGAAAGATTTGGAAAGCCAGGGATATCAATTTGAGGGTGCTGAGGCTTCTTTTGAATTGTTAATGCGGGAGGCATTGGGAAAGCGCAAGCGTTTATTTGAAATCAAAGGTTTTCAAGTTCACTGCGATAAAGGTAAGGAGGAAACAGTTAATTCTTTAGCAACAGTGAAAGTGACTGTTAACGGTCAAGATATTCTGGAATGCGCGGAAGGAAACGGGCCTGTTTCGGCACTTGATGCGGCTTTGCGGAAGGCTTTGCGGAATTTTTATCCGGCAATTACTGATTTTAACTTAACCGATTATAAGGTGCGGATTCTCGACTCCGGTGCGGGAACTTCTGCTAAAACTCGCGTGTTGGTTGAGTTTAGCAACGGTCAAGACCGCTGGACGACTGTGGGGGTTTCTGGTAATATTTTGGATGCTTCTTATCAAGCGGTTGTTGAGGGTTTGGAGTATGGTTTGGTGTTGGGAGATAGGGAGGCGATCGTTTTAACTGTGTCGAGTTATTAGGTTGAGGGCGAAGAGAAGTTGCCTGAATATCGATGTTTAAATAGATACCAAGGGGAGCATCTCAATGAAAGCAGCCAAGCTAGAAATTGGAGTTTTGAGGCAGGAGGCTCTCTTGCTGCGAGGCAGGAGGAAAGAGTCAGAAGGAAGGAGCCAGAAGAACAATACGCTTGGGTTAAAACTATTTATTCCGGGCGAGATCCCCCTCGCATACCCCCTACTCCCCCTGATTGTTGGGAGACGCAAGAGTAATTTCTTGTCCCCCCCTTTGTAGGGGCGGTGCCCCCGTGCCCGCCCTAGGCTAGGGGGGATCGAGCTTAACTGAACCGTATTGGCCAGAAGAAGTGTTTTTACAAATATGAGATGCTCCCCTACTTTTGGGAGCATCTCAATGAAAGCAGCCAAGCTAGAAATTTGAGTTTTGAGGCAGGAGGCTCTCTTGCTGCGAGGAAAGACGAAGAAGAAATGAGCCAGAAGAACTGTTTTTACAAATATGAGATGCTCCCCTATTTTTTCACCTCATTATTATTACCTTCCCCAACGATCGATCGCATTCCTTCGAGCGTAGCGGGAATGCTGCGCGGGTCCATAAACATCACCTTGCTGCTGTCGCTGGTGCCAATTTTTAGACCCATATCCAGATAGTTTTGAGCTAACAAAAATTGTAAAGCTTCGCGAGCATTGGGGTCATTTTGCAGAGTTTTGCCGATAATTTGCAAGGCCTCAGAAGTAGCTTGAGCTTTCAAAACCTGACTTTGGCGTTCTGCTTGAGCTTTCAGGACGATCGCCTTTTGTTGAGCTTCCGCCTCCAAAATAGTCGCTTTTTGGCGCGCTTCTGCATCCAGAACTTGCGCTTCTGCTTTACCTTTGGCGCTGTTAACTGCTGACTCGCGTTCGCCCTCGGATGTCAGAATTGCCGCCCGCTTCCGTCGATCGGCTGCCATCTGCAATTCCATCGATTCCTGTACAGTTTTAGAAGGGATAATATCGCGCAATTCTACCCGCGTTACTTTCACTCCCCAAGGATCTGTAACAATATCTAAGTCTCTGAGCAAGATTTCATTAATTTGAGAACGAGCAGTAAAGGTTTGTTCGAGATCCAGTTGACCCATTTCGGCGCGAATTTGAGTCAGCACCATATTTACCATTGCTGACTGGAGATTTTCTACTTTGTAACAGGCTTTTTCCAAGTCTACAATGCGCCAGTAAACCACAGCATCAACGGTGAAGGAAACGTTATCGCGGGTAATACAAGCTTGCGGAGGAATATCTAAGACTTTTTCCCGAATTGTTTGCTCGTACACGACGCGATCGAGAAACGGCGTGACAAAATTTAAACCGGGTTCCAGTTTCTTGCCGCTGTATTTACCTAAAGTTTCCACCAGCGCTTCATTTCCCTGATTGATAATCTTGACGGAACCTGCGAGGGCTGAGCCGCCGAGTGCTAAAAATACAAGTAAAAAAATTTGTTCCACAACTGACTCCTAATAATTGTTGATTGTTAACTGTTGGTTATTGGTTATTGGTTATTGGTTATTGCCAATGCCCAATGCCCAATGCCCAATGCCCAATGCCCAACTACCAATTTCCAATTCCCAATTCCACATTTTGTTTAAGAATGCAAGAGATTTTCTGGCAAAACTATCAGAGTAGTGCCTTTACGCCCGACGACAATTACGTTTTGGTTGGGGGGGATAGTGGCCTTCGTGTCTTCGCAGCGAGCTTGCCAAGAATTCCCCTCATAAATGACTCGGCCGGCTTCTCCGGGGGGAATTTCTGTTAAAGTTTTTGCTTCCTGAGAATCTGCGATCGCCCTTGCCGTGCCTTTTGGTATCAACCGCCGAGACAGCAGCACAAAAACTGTCGAAAATACCATCCAGAGGAATATTTGTAAATTAACGTAAGGTAGAACTAGAGAGCATCCAGCTACGGCGAAGGCGCTCAGTCCCATCATAAAAGCGACAAAAGCAGTGGGGAGAAATATCTCTGCCAAACAGAGCAAAGACCCAGCTATCAGCCAAAGGAGCGTAGGAGTCAAGATCATAAAAAGAATAGGTGATACTATTTAGATCTTAGATTGGAAATTTAAGATTTAAGAATTGCCAACAACTGACTATGCAAGGGTTTGCGACTTGCAGCCCCTCAGAGCGATTTTTCGCGCCGTGGTACCAGGTTGAGGCTTCCATCGTACTCCAAGTCAGAGTTTAGTAACTTAGATTACAATTTTAGCCGGTGCAGACTGGCAGAAACTACAATTTCTAGGGGCCCAAAGGCAGTTAAGAAATTGATAGGGCCTAAAATCAGTTTATTCTCAAGCTCATGAATTTGGGCTGGCGAATCAAATATCTTCAGAATGTTTTTACACAAACTATTTCGATATGATCAGCAGTTTCTCCGAACCCATTTATTGCCCGAATCTTAGCTGTCCAGATCCCCGCAATACCTTTGGCCGCCAGCACTGTGCAGCGTGCGAAACGGATTTAATTTATCGCTATGTGTGGGCGGTGGGGCAAGCAGCCGAGGAAGTGCCGGCGGGTAAGGTAATAGCCGATCGATACTTTGTCATTGCACCCCAAATCTGGCTCGACAGCCGTCCAGCTTTGCCTCCCAGCGTCCCGGAACAACTGCCGGATACGATTATGCCTTACCTGCATTTGTATCCCCAACGGCTGCATACGCCGGAAGTATACGGTTTTTGTGCCTTGGGGGAAGCACCGGAAGCGGCAGAGGTGCTGTTGTTGGAAAATGTGCCAATTAATAATTTCGGCAGCCTGTATCCTTCTATTTTACAAGCTTGGTCTGGGACAACCGGCGCGCGCCAAGTATACTGGCTGTGGCAAATGCTCCAACTGTGGACGCCGCTGTCGGAACAGGGAGTCGCTTCGAGTTTGCTGGTACCGGAAAATTTGCGGGTGGAAGGTTGGCGGGTACGCCTGCTGGAACTGCACCGGGGAAATTTTGTACCGACTCTGCGGGATTTGGGAGATGTGTGGTCAGGTTTGGTGGAATCCGCGCAACCCGAGGTGCAGTCGAAACTCGGAGAAATTTGTCAGTTTATGCGCCGCAGCAGCATGAATTTCGACGCGATCGCCCTGGAACTAAACGATTTACTATTAGAACAAGCCGCTAAATTGCCTCTGCACTTAGAAGTAGTCGGCATGACAGATACCGGGCCGCAGCGCTCCCAAAATGAAGACAGTTGCTATCCGATTGCTGCTGATTTTCAATTTAGCAAAACTTCAGGGGGCGAGAAACTAATTCCTTATTTGACAATGGTTTGTGACGGGGTTGGAGGCCACGAAGGAGGAGAAGTTGCCAGTCAATTAGCCGTCCAGTCCATGAAAGCTTTAATCCAAAATTTGCTCGCCGAAATCACTCAACAAGAAGAGTTGATGACGCCAACAATGGTAATTAAGCAACTCGAAGAAATAGTCAGAGTTGTGAATAATGTGATTTCCGCTCAAAATAATGAGCAGGGAAAAGAGTTGCGGCAGCGGATGGGGACGACTTTGGTGATGGCCCTCCAGTTGCCTCAAAAAGTGAAAATTTCCGAGGATTTGCCCTCGAATAACAGTCATGAACTTTATTTAGTCAATGTTGGAGACAGCCGCGCTTATTGGATTGGCAAAAATTACTGTCACCGGCTGACTGTGGACGACGACGTAGCCTCAAGGGAAGTCCAGCTAGGACATTGTTTATACTGGGAGACTCAAGTGCGATCGGATGCAGGAGCCCTGACTCAAGCTTTGGGAACGCGGGATGCCGATTTCCTGCGCCCGACGATTCAGCGATTTATTGTCGAAGAGGAAGGCGTACTGCTGCTGTGTTCCGACGGTTTGAGCGACAACGACTGGGTAGAGAAATCTTGGGAGAATTATGCCCCAGAGGTGCTTGAGGGCAAAATGTCTTTGGAAGCAGCAGTTCAGTCTTGGATTCGTCTCGCCAACGAGAAAAACGGTTATGACAACACCTCTGTGGTGGCGACTCACTGTCGGATGTCGCCGGAGAGATTGGTACTGTTCGATCCGACGGTGGCCTCAGCGGTGGCGTCAGCGCCAGTGTCACCCTCGGTGTCGCTGCCGCCTTCCCTCGTCGCTGCGTCCCTCCAGAAGTCCGGGAGGATTCCAGAATCTCAGCTTTCAGAATCGTCCAAACAGTTGTTGTACCCCGAAACTTCCCCCGCCCCGGAACCCTTTCAAAAACAGCGCTCCAAGCTGCCGCTGCCCCTACTGGGGGTGTTGGGGCTGATATTAGCCGGCGGCGGTTTAGGTTTGTGGGTGCAAAGCCTCCAAAGCCCCCAGCCAGAGCCCGCACAAGTTCCCCCACCGCCGGAAACTCCCGCCCCAAGTCCTTCGGAGACTCCCTCGCCCGATAGCGAGAGTCCCTCGCCGTCGCCCGAATCGACTCCTGCGGAAATTCCGCCGCCCGATAGCGAGAGTCCCTCGCCGGCGCCCGAATCGACTCCTGCGGAAATTCCGCCGCCCGAAGAAGCGGAAACTCCTTTGCCATCAGCGGAGTAAGGGAGAGTCTCTCGCCGTCGCCCGAATCGACTTTTGAGCTGACAAAACAATGCTTCGAGCGTCGCAGCTCTCTACTATCCCAATTCGGGAAAACTTTCCCAGTGTAAATGGAATGATTTCTGGTAGAGGTCATTGATTTACAGCATATTCCATTTAGATGTAGATCGCGAGAAACCGGGTTTTTTGAACAGAATGAGTAAGGATGCGAGAACTGTAAAGAAACCTGGTTTCTGGGGTGTACTTCATAAACCTGGAATACGCTGTATATAAATCACACTTCACAGGGGAGCATCTCAATGAAAGCAGCCAAGCTAGAAATTGGAGTTTTGAGGAAAGAGGCAGAAGGAAGGAGCCAGAAGAAGTGTTTTTACAAATATGAGATGCTCCATCACAGTTAATGATTTTGTATCATAGTCCGCTTGCAGAAACAAGATGGCTAAAAAGTCAGCCATCGCTACAAAAAGCAGTTAAAAATGCTTAAAAATCTCCATGCAGCTAACAACTAGCGATTAGGAACTAACAACATAAGCTTTTTTATATTGACCACGAATTTCAAAGGTGGTACCCGCCACGTGATTTATCCGTGCAATCAATCCAAAATCGAAAATCGAAAATCCTCAAGCCCCCGCATTTATCCGTGGGGTCGCCTCGAAAATCTCAAATCGAAAATCGAAAATCGATTGACGGCGCACAATTTATTAACTATAATTACCAGGCCAAAACTAACAAAAATCTTACGCCTAACAGTTTTTCTCAAATAACCGTTAAACTATTCTAACGTTTGCGCGTACCCAACCTCGCAGGCACAACCTATATCTGTTAAGGATTCGTCCTGATTCACAGGAGCAAGATTTTAAAATATGCATCTCAGCGAACTGACTCACCCAAACCAATTACACGGCCTCTCGATTCATCAACTCGAACAAATTGCCCGACAAATTCGAGAAAAGCATTTAGAAACTGTAGCCGCTAGCGGCGGCCACCTCGGCCCAGGATTGGGTGTAGTCGAACTGACCTTAGCACTCTACCAAACACTCGACCTCGATCGCGACAAAGTTACCTGGGATGTCGGCCACCAAGCTTATCCTCACAAATTAATCACCGGCCGCTACAACCAATTCCACACCCTACGCCAAAAAGACGGCGTTGCAGGCTATCTCAAGCGCTGCGAGAGCAAATTTGACCACTTCGGCGCAGGCCACGCTTCCACAAGCATTTCCGCAGCGTTAGGAATGGCGATGGCGCGCGACCTCAAAGGGGAAAACTTTAAAACTGTAGCAGTCATCGGCGACGGCGCATTGACGGGCGGCATGGCACTCGAAGCCATCAACCACGCGGGCCATATGCCGAAAACCAATTTGTTAGTTGTGCTCAACGACAACGAGATGTCAATCTCGCCCAACGTCGGCGCAATTACCCGCTATTTGAACAAGATGCGATTGTCGGCACCGGTGCAGTTTCTCAAAGATAACTTAGAGGAACAATTCAAACACATTCCCTTTGTGGGCGAAACTTTTACTCCAGAAATGGAACGCCTCAAGGAAGGGATGAAACGCTTGGCCGTCTCGAAAGTTGGAGCCGTAATTGAAGAATTAGGCTTTACTTACATGGGCCCGGTAGACGGACACAATTTGGAAGAGTTAATTGCCACTTTCAAACAAGCTCATACTATCCAAGGGCCGGTGTTGGTTCATGTGGTGACGGTGAAAGGCAAAGGATATGCGATCGCCGAAAAAGACCAAGTAGGATATCACGCCCAAAATCCCTTTAACTTAGCCACGGGCAAAGGCATTCCCTCCACTAAACCAAAGCCTCCAGCTTACTCGAAAGTCTTTGCCCACGCCCTCGTCAAGCTAGCAGAAGATAATCCAAAAATTGTCGGCATTACCGCTGCTATGGCAACCGGAACAGGCCTGGATAAACTTCATGAAAAACTGCCTAAACAGTACATTGATGTCGGGATTGCCGAACAGCACGCCGTGACTTTATCCGCTGGTTTAGCCTGCGAAGGAATGCGCCCGGTTGTGGCAATTTACTCGACATTTGTGCAGCGAGGCTATGACCAAATAATTCACGATGTTTGCATCCAAAATTTGCCAGTTTTCTTCTGTTTGGATCGCGCAGGCATTGTCGGTGCTGACGGCCCCACTCACCAAGGGATGTACGACATTGCCTTCTTGCGGTGCCTGCCAAATATGGTAGTTATGGCACCAAAAGATGAGGCAGAATTGCAGCGGATGGTAGTCACGGGAATCAACCACACAAGCGGCCCGATCACCATGCGTTACCCGCGCGGCAATGGTTACGGTGTGCCTTTGATGGAGGAAGGTTGGGAAGAATTGCCGATCGGCAAAGCCGAAATTCTCCGCAACGGCGACGATTTGCTGATCTTGGGTTACGGTTCAATGGTTTATCCGGCAATGCAAACCGCCGAGATTCTGAGCGAACACGGCATTGAAGCAACCGTCATCAATGCGCGTTTTGTCAAGCCTTTGGACACAGAATTAATCTTGCCTTTAGCACAGCGAATCGGCAAAGTTGTCACAATGGAAGAAGGCTGTTTGATGGGCGGATTCGGTTCAGCAGTAGCCGAATCTTTGCTCGACAATAATGTCCTCGTGCCACTGATGCGGTTGGGTGTAACCGATACATTAGTAGATCATGCAACGCCTGAACAATCATTTGCCAGTTTGGGATTAACTCCGTCGCAAATGTGCGATCGCATCTTAGCAACATTCAGCCGCAAACAGTCTCCTGTTAGCGTGTAAATAGCTAGAATCGTAGGGTGGGTACTGCCCCACCACGGGTGTCAACAAACACCCTATTTCCCTCAGTACGGCAGGGGTTTAAACCCCTGCCTCAAAGCTAAAGTCTTCTTGGATAGGACTGAAGAACTCATTAGTCCTACTATATAGTTAAGGTCATTAGTTGATAGCCATAGAGCGAATAGGAGGATTTTGTGGGAGAAGCTAACCGCCGAAAAAGATTCGATTCAAATTACGGTAACAGCCTTAATATTGGATGTTTTATCGCTGCTTCTACTTCCAGCGATGCTCATGCTGTCTACCTTGGATTTGGACGCAAAAGAAGCGTAGAACGCAGACTTATATCAGCTCACGCAAGCATCATTGACGCCTGGAAAATCTTTGTTTATTGCCAAGATATTTTATCTAAGCTTAAATATTTTCATCTGCAAAGCAACGATCAAATTACTAGCAATTTCATTAGCAGTTTGATTGGGACTTACGGTGATTATTCTGATGACGATGCTGTTTATGAAGTGTCGGGCGATAAAAAAGCGCTTATGGATTGGCTGTCGCAAGGCAAAACGATCTTGGATGATGATTTGCCTTCCAATATTAACGTTTTGGTTGTAAAGCCCCCTGTTTCCAAAAAGTACAAAGTTTTTTGGTACGAATCACAAGAAGCTCCCAAAAATACTTACGGTAATCCCGAAGAAAATTGTGTTTTTACAGTCGGTAAAAATTCTGATGAACCCATTTCGGGGGGTGCTCACAAGAAAGTAATTTTATTCAGCAGTTATGTAACCGCTGCCTATGTAGCTGACTATGTGAATCGGTTGAACAGAGATAGTTTAACTGAGGAAGAAGTCAAGCGACTGTTGTTTGAAGCCAATCGGCTTCAAGGAAAAATTTAGCCAACTATGAATCAATGCTTTCAGTCATTTCTTATAGTTTTTGACGATCGACAACATAGTATCATCTCACACAAAGGAAAACCAACAATGAAATAGAAGTTTATGGTACAATCAGATTGCAGAAATATGGGAATATAAGGGAGAAAAAACAATGACTAACGTGAAACCAAATCGTACCGTGCGGCGGGGAAGACTGTTCCCAGAAATTCAGTGGTCAGAAGAAAAAAAAGCCCAGTGGCGAGCTGAAAGATCGGCATTTCGCAAGCGTTGCAAAGTAATTTTCGATCGCCTTAAACCAGAATTAATTGACAGTCACTACAACTGGTACATGGCGGTTGAACCTGATAGCGGGGAATATTTTATCGACAAGGATGATATGGCGGCTACCAAAATGTGCCGCCAGAAACACCCAAATGCTATCCCCTACCTTTTCCGCATCAACAATACAGGGGCGTGCGGCTCAATATGATTGAAGGAAGATTTGGTGATGAGGGCGAGCTATTTTTTGAAGTTGAATTGATTGCTAATAACGGCTTAGAATTACCTGTTGATGCTCTGCTAGATACAGGTTTTTCGGGCTGGTTAGCAATGGACGAACAAGATTTCGAGGGACTTGATTGGATTTATATTAGGCGACAAGAAATGCGGACAGCAAAGGGAGAATTTGATTTCGATCTTTATGCAGGAAAAGTACGCATAGATGAGCAAGAGTTTGACATTCCCGTTCATGTGGGTGACGGAGTACCTGAAATTTTAATCGGCCGCCAGTGGCTGAAAACTCGGCGGTTAGTAGTTGATATGTCTGCGGGTGTTTTGACATTGGAAGCGAGTTAAAAGCAAAATGAATTTAAAAACTTTTGACATAGTAATAGTAGGAGCAGGCCCAGCAGGCGGTCACTGCGCGAGAATCCTAGCCCAATCCGGCCACAAAGTCTTGCTGGCAGAGCAAAACGACAATTTTAATAAAAATGACTTCTCTAGCGCCGCCACGCCTCTAGAAACCCTCTCTAAATTCGATTTACCAGAGTCCGTTATCGGCAGTTTTTGGCATAAACTTACTATTGAAACTAGCAAAGTCAGTCAAACTTGGGAGTCTCCCGAAAGCTTGGGAGTTGTTCTCAACTTTGCTAAATTTAGAGCATTTTTGGCCAGCGAAGTTGAGCGATTTGGTGGTGAAGTTTGGCTTGGTTATCGCTACACCGGACATTCACAAAGTAGGGGCGAAACCACAGTCGAATTTAAACAGTTATCCGACGGTAAAATTATCAACGTTAGCACTAAAGTATTGGTTGATGCTACTGGCTTTGCTAGGGCGATTATGTACGAAAAAGAGAATGATAAGCCAGATTTTTTGTCGGGAACCGGAATTGAATATTTAATTGAAGTAGAGCCAGAAGTTTATAATAAATACAGCGGTGATTTAATCTTCTTTTTGGGCAAAAAATGGATGCCCGATGGTTATTCCTGGATATTCCCGATGGAACCAAACAGGCTGAAAGTTGGTGCGGGTCGCATTTTTTTAGATCCCAAAACGGTGAGGCATTTGTCACCGCTGAAAAAATATATTGATTTACTGATTGATGAATATCTGAAGTCAAAAAATTATAAAATTATTGACAAACACGGTTCGACGCTGAAGTACAATCCTGGTTTGAAGGATATTTATTGCAAGGATAATATAATTGCGATCGGTGATACTGTCTCGACAATAAATTTGTTGGGCGGCGAAGGGATTAGACACGGGATGGATGGTGCCCAAATCGCGGGGAAATATATTCAAAGGTATTTGGATGGGAAAATATCAGATTTTCGGGATTATGAGACGGAAATGCACCGCAAGTTTGATCGGAAATGGAATATTTCGGAAAGGTTGGCGGTGAGAAAGTATATCGATGATGTTAATGATGAACTAACCGATAAAATGATTTCTTATTTAAAGTATATGAAAACTGAAGAGGTGATGGAGATTTTATTTTATTATAAATTTGAGAAAATTTACCGAGGATTAGGCGGTTATTTGCAGCGGAAAATCAAGGGATTGATTAAGCGATTTCACTTGTAAGGTGCGTCAGTTGAGAGATTGTTAGTTGAGGGAAAAATCTCGCTGGCTGACGCAGCCTACTGACTTAAAAGTAAGGTGCGTCAGTTGAGAGATTGTTAGTTGAGGGAAAAATCTCGCTGGCTGACGCACCCTACAAACCTAATTGCCATAAAAAATTTTCTCCTGTAACTTTAATGCGCGGCAGCGACATTAAATTATCGTCAAAACTGCTAAAATTTAACTGATATGATACACCAAAAGTATATCCACTCGCTCCAATTAAATGCGCTACAATTGGATCGACATCCCCGTAAGGATAGGCAAAACATTTAACAGATTTCTCTAATCCCCGTTCCAAGATAGCACGGGATTTGGCTGCCTCCCGCACAATTTCTGTCGGCGACAATGCAGTCAAAGGTGGATGAGTAGCAGACATAGAACCGAATTCAATTCCGGCATCCCGCAGTTGCAAAATTTCCGGCCATCCCATTAACTGCACTTCTTCAAATTCGGCTTTTTCCCAACTATTTGTCTTTCCTATTGACTCCGCTACGAGAAAAACAGTTGCTGTAAAATCGAAGCGTTTTAGCAGAGGCCAAGCATATTGGAAAAAGTCGAGATAGCCGCCGTCAAAAGTCATCAATATAGCTTTACCGGGTAAAGGAGTTTTAGCCAGTTTCGCGCTTCGCCAATTTTCCCAACTCGCACTGTAATAACCCAGATTTTTGAGATTGTGTAACTGTTGTTCAAAAATCTGGGGAGTAACTGCGTCTAAACCGTCAGGAGAAATGCGGCGGTAGGAGAGAATCGGGAGTTTTTTTGTAACGCTATGATTGTCCAAAACTTGAGATTTCACTGAGTGAGAAACTTCCCGATAAGAAGATTTTGAACCCATGATTTCCGGTGCGTAAAATACTTGCTTTGGAAACTCGTTTTCTTGGGGAATGTGCATTGTCGGTTCCCCAGCGATTGCCGCCGCTGACTCGATTTCCGGCAGCGCCGCCGCCGGGAGTGAGGCGCGACGGCTGACACTCGTCCCGATCGCACCCGATCGCCTGCCGAAGATCACCGCATTTTGGGGGTAAATGCCCCCAGCACCCGCTGCATTCAAACTGTCGGGCAAATTAGACCTTTGTTGAGCACAAGAGGCTAAGCGCGATCGTAGCCATTGCTTGCCGTTGAGTGGTTTTCCCAGCAAAGCTTCTCGCACGGCGGCGACGCACAACTCAAAACCAATATTTCGATTAATTGTCGATCGCAATTTTTGAGCCGAAACAAAATTATTTTCCACCGCAACAGTGACAATCCCGACAGCAACGCCGCCTACTTTCACCAGCACGTCTATTGCAGAAAGCTCAACTTTTATATTAGCAAATTCCTCGCTAACTTCTACAGCAATCAAATCTTTTTCGAGCGTAATTGTTGGGACTCCCTCTCCGCTTTCTGGTTTGTAGAAATCCTCCAAATACCAATTCGGACGCCCCCATAATTCTTGCAAAAATAGCGTCCAGTCATGTTTAGGGTGCAATGGTTTCAGCACAGTTTCCCACAATTTATTGCCTTTTTCGCAGCGATTGCGTTGAAAGAAGCGATCGAGAATTGGCCAAGCAAACTGGGCTGCAACCGCATCCGCCAACACCAAAGCCGCAACCATGCCATCGCAAATCGGCAATTCAATAATACCGAGTTTAATTCCTTCTAGTTTGATCGTACAGCACAGGCGATCGTATATTTGCGGAAGATCGCAAATATCGGAAATTGGTTCGCTCACTTCCACCGTCAACTTCCAGGCAATTTCACCCTTGACTCGCTTAATCTTATCTAAAATATATCGAATTTCCAGGCTATTAAAAATTTTATGATATTTGTGAACCTTATTACTTTTAACCTCTCTATCAATCCCTTGATGCCAAGGCAGATTTAAACTGAGATGAGCAGCTTTTTCTTGATAAAAATCCAGCATTCTCTCATCATATTCAATCCCCATAAAATGACAAATTTCTTCTAACTTTTTGACTTTATTATCTAGAATTTCCTCATACTTGACTAATATATGATTAGATTTTTTAGCATATTTGTGACTAATTAACATCGCCTCCTTCCAGCGATGGATACAGTGGTTTAAATCCCAACCAGGCCCCCACAAATCATGAGAATTCCTAGTAGCCTCATGCAGAGAAGCTATTGTATCCATACTGTTTCGCAAAATATGTATAAATTTAGCATCCGGCAAAAAGCGCTGTATATCCTCAATAAAATATATGTGTTCCGGCGTTTTTTCCAACCAAATACTTTTGTTTTGTTCCGCCGCCAAACCATCCAAAACTCCGACAAACCAACTAACTTTAGTTGCCACAGTTTGACTATTATCAAAATCTTGCAAAAGTTCAGGCCGATTAATCTCATCCTTAAAAAAAGCTTCCATCCTACCTGGGAACTTTCCCGCAAACTTCTTGTACAGTAAATAGTGAAAAAACTTAGATTCAGGAAAAGAAATAACTTCAGGATGAGCGGCTAATAAACTTTGAAGCATGGTTGTGCCGCTTCTCGGAGAGCCTACTAAAAATATCCGTTTCATTTTTATAGCTGATAAATGGTTTGTGAATTAGATTTTTTTACGAACCGCAGAGAGCGCAGAGGGCACAGAGGAAGAGAAGAAAGAGGTATGATTCATGTTCCTATCGGGGAACTCTGCAGTTAAAAACTTTTTTCCTAAGTCCAACTAAAATCCTCATGCAACAAATCCGAAAGTTCCTGATTGTAAGGTTGGAAATAATTAGTCAATTTTTGTGCGATTTCCGGGGGCATTGGGCTGTATTCATCGACATGATTAATTTCATATTCTTTACTTGGAGTCTCATTAATATCCAGAAATTTCAATACTTCCGAAAAGACTTTGCCTGTATGTGCGTAAAAATCTTCGCTCTTGATAATTAGCAACCGTTCTCTCGGAAAATAGTCGAGCCAATTTTTGATTTGTTCTACATAAATTCCCCGCGACAAATAGGAATAATGCTGGTGATTAAAACTGTAATAATTTTCATCTGCTTTGATTTTTTCAATCTCACCTTTGAGTCTATCAGGTTCAGAAGCGATCGCCTTTTCAAAATCCAACTTTTCGCAGCCACTCGCCACTTCTAAATGATAGTGCATCCACGCTCGTTTTACCGGGTTTCGCAGCATTACAATCAGCTTAACATCCGGGAAACACTTGTAAACTCGCTCCGCCACCAAAGGATGATAAATATAGTAAGAAGTCATCTCCCACAGCAGCACTTTGTCACTCGCTACACTCCGCGTCAACTGCTTGCTGTACCACTCAACACCACGCTCAAAATTTAATTCAAAAAAGTGAATATCCCGGGAACCTTCTTTGATAATTTGCAAGTGATTTGCGAGATAGCCGTATAAAGATTCCGTGCCGCAGTTTTGAGCACCTATCATTAAAAAGTCAGGTTTTTGCTTGTTTTCCAACTGAGTCAAAATCTTGGCGTAGGCGGGATTATTCTTATCCAAATCGTAAGTTGCAGTGGCTGGTTCGGCCACATCCAAAAGTGGCATTTTGCCCTCAAATTCCCAGCGGTACGGCGGACAAAGAATCGTTTTTTGGTTTACAGTCGATCGCACGTACAGCGGATAAACCTGCCACTGATAATCGTAGGCGTAAGCCAAAGTTTCCTCGTAAACCCCAGCATTCACGTAATACTGACCGTTTCCTAAATCCAGCCTATCTATTTGCAGCCGGATTTTGCCTTTCCCTTTCACCAGCGGCAGCAGTCTGCCCATTTGATTAGTATTAGTCTCAAAACAACTTTGACCATCATCCCTGCTGATTGTCACGGCAAAAATAGCAGCCGAAATTTCCTGAGACACCGAATAATGAATTTCAATGCTAATAGCATCACCACTATCTATTTCCGTATTTGGCGACACTTTGACATCGGTAATTTCTACTTCCATAGTACCGAAGCGATTCTGATTACCTCGCAGTGGCGAACCGCTACTTGTAGCTTCAGCAGCACGCAGGGTAGTGCTATTTTCTGTGGACGATCGCATTTCTGACAAATACTGCCCGACTACCACTTCCGGTTCCCCGTAAGCGACGATTTCACCGGATTTCAGCCACAAAGCCCGATCGCACATTTTCTGAATTTGCGACGCAGTGTGAGAAATCAAAACAATCGCACATCCTTGATTCTTAAACTCAGTTATCTTATTCAAACATTTAGTTTGAAAAGCCACATCACCAACCGACAAATGTTCATCAACTAACAGCACTTCGGGATCGGTATGCACCGCCACCGAAAAAGCCAGCCGCATTTTCATCCCCGTACTGTAAGTCCGCGTCGGGCTGTCAATAAACTGTTTTAACTCTGCAAATTCCACAATATCGTCAAACCTGCGCGCCACTTCCCGGCGAGTCAAACCGGCCACCACCGCACCGACAAACACGTTTTCTCTGCCCGTTAGATCCGAGTGAAAACTCGCACCCAAATCCAACAAGCCGCCAATTCTGCCGTTAACTTTAATAGAGCCTTCCTCAGCCCTGCAAATACCGCCGATAAGTTGCAGCAGCGTTGATTTTCCCGCGCCATTCTTGCCAAGAATTCCCAGCATTTCGCCAGGAGAAACAGTAAAATTTATATTCCGCAGCGCCCAAAAACTCGCCTCCGGCTTCAGCTTCCACCAACCGGACAAAGCGGCTTCCATAATCGTATGAGGTTTCGCGGTAGAGTAGCGGTTAAAACGCTTCCCCAAACCTTTGACAATAATTGCTTCACGCATTTACACTTCCTCCACAAAATGAGCGCTTTGCCGTCTAAAAATTCCCAGTCCGATGGGTAAAAGAGCCGCCACAGCCAAGCTCAAAATTAACAGAGCAGACCAATCCGGCTGCATACCTTTAAGAAGTATGGCGCGGTAAGCTTCAATCAGGGGCACCATTGGATTTAAGTAATAAAAAATCTTAAATTTTTCGGGGACGCTGCTGATGTCGTAGAAAATCGGAGTCAGGTAAAACAGCATCTGCAAAACTACTCCCAAAGTGTGCTGAGTGTCGCGGAAAGTGACATTCAAAGCGGCAAGGGGATAAGCAAAACTAACTGTCAGGAAAAACTGAATAATCATCAGCAGCGGCAACAACAAGAGCACTGCATTCAGAGGAGCGCCATCAATTGCCAGAAAGATAAGTAACACCGGCAATGCTAAGAAAAAGTGAATGAGCCCCGTCGTCGTCGTGACTACCGGCAAAATTGCCGACGGGAAATTTGGCTGCCTGATTAGTGGCTTATGATTGGTAATTAATGCCGTTGATTTAAATAATACCGTTTGAGACCAATTCCAGATTAACAAGCCGCTAAAAGCAAAGGAAGAAAATTTGGGAATATTAAGGGGTACGACAGAGCGAAACAAAAAGGAAAATACAGCCAACTGTAACAGCGGACTGATTAAAGTCCAAGCAATCCCCAAGGTCGATCGCTTGTAAAGTAATTTCATCTCGCGATCGACCAACACCCGCAGCAAATCGAACCACTGAGCCATTTTGCGCCGATAAACCAGCGTTCCAGCATTTCTCACCGCACACCTCCGGCAGCTACCAGCGGTTCAACCCCAAAAAGAGCAGCCAAACGCTGGGCTTGCAAGTACCCTTCCCGGTAAGCAAAAGGACTTTGCAGAGAGCCCAGCAACTCTCTCACAACGTCAAAATTGCCCACAGCCTGGAAAACTTGGCGGCCCAAAGCCAGATTCCCAATGCGAACTCCTTTGTATTTTTCTAGTTTCCAAACCGGATTAATCTGTTCGGTCAACTCAATTTTGATCACTTTTATTGCCATAAGTTGCTCCTCAAAATAGTGCAGCGGGAACTAGAGAGAAAAGTTCTGAGTTTTGAGTTGGGAGTTTTGAGTTGCAATTTCCCAATTTTCTAATTTTCCAACTTTTGAGGTTGGAGTTTGGAGTTTAAAGTCCCCGACATATTTATTAATTGCTAATTCGTAATTTTTCAAAGCAACTAAAGGCTGTTCTTCGATCGTTTCACCAGTGCGGGGCATACTGTTAACCGCGATCGCCCCAGCCAGGGGTTGGGCAAAGTCAAGCGCCAGAATCGATCGTAAGTGAGCGCCCCGCAGCGGTTCCGCACCCGCTTGCGGAACAATGTGACCGACTGTCAGTTGACCGTAATACAGGTAAACCCCAGTCGGTCGTTCCGCGTCGAGCAGGCTTTCAGCAGCTTCCCAACCTTGCTGCAAATCGATGTTAATTTCATGTCCGCCCAAATCGCCGCTGGCCGGGCCTCCTTGTATAAAACTAGAAATTGCCGATCGACTTTTCAACTCATCGATGACACCCCTCAAATACCAATAACCGCGCAATTTTTTCCACAACCACCGCCAAGTTCCCCGCATCCGCAAGCTTTCGAGTAAATCAAGAGATTTCCTCAGTCCCAGGGCCAGGCAATCCACAGCAGCCGGCCAGAAAAACGTGATCGCCACCAGAATTTTATCTACCACCGAGTAAGCACTTTCGTAGCCTGCTACCTGCAGTGTCCGTCTAAGTTCCGGGTGTCGGTGGCCCATCAAAACATCAGATCGCCCTTCCTGACGGGATCGGCGGAAATAGCGATCGAGATTGTTAGTTTCGTGTTCGTAATGATAGCCCACGGCTTCAGCAGCCACAACAAAAGGTACATCAGCTTTCAGCAAACGCACCCCAAACTCGTAATCTTCCCCGCCGCAGTTCCCGAAGGCCGAATCAAAGCCATCGAGACGAGCAAACAGTTCTGCATCCAGAGAAAGGTTGCCACTGAGCAAATCTTTATAAATAAATCGGTGAGCCGGCTGGCTCATGTGATAAAACTTGTCTGCCCACCACGATCGCACTTGCACATGAAACAACCTAGTCGCTCCCTGCAACTTAGGCGGATAGGGCCCCATGACAGCCGAGCCCGGACGCAAAGAGTGAACCCGCGCGTGGCTTTCCACCAAAGGCGGCAGCGCTTCGATATCGTCGTCGAGAAACAGCAGCAATTTCCCGGTAGCCGAAGCCGATCCCGTATTGCGGGCGATGGCAGCACTCCGGCAATTTACCTCGATCGTCTGCAGTTTAAACGGAGCTTTGTAGTCTTGTAGCATTGCCAAAGTATCGTCAATGCAGCTATCTGCCACTACAATAACTTCCATTAGGTCGATCGGATAAGTCTGCAAGTGCAAAGCATCCAAAGCCCGTCGCAGCGAAGAACTTCGGTTGTGGCTAGGAATAATTATGCTAACTGTTAGATTTTCCATATTTACATGACAACAATTAACTTCATCTGCATTTCATCTGCATTTCATCTGCGGTTAAAAATAATCTAAAAATCCCTATTCATCAAAATTCCTCGGGTCTGAAACCCCGTCCTTACAGGACGGCTTTACATTTAATTTGAATTCCCTTGCGGGGTAGGGGGGTATGGTTGCCCCCCCGTGAGGATATGGGGGTCCTCAATCTCCCATTTCTGGGGTAAAGTTAGCTTTGCCAATGTTTAGTGAGCTTGCGCGGGCTAGCAGCACTGTAAAGCGTGACCTTAGAACTGTTTAACCACTAGCGACAGAGCAGGGAACTAGCTTCGCATTCTCCCGGTGTCGTGACTCAAAAAACGTAGTCAGTTAAGACTTAGGCTGGTCAAGATGGCTTGTTAGATTTCTCTTTCAAGCCTCATGCCTTTAGGCTGAGGTTCTTGACTGCTCCCCTTAATTTCTTGCAACCACTTGCGAGACACAAAATAAGCCCCCGGGCCGCTGACACAGCCCCGCAGTTGAGCCAAAAGCAAATCACTAGGGATAGAATCCGCTTGCTTTCGCAAAGAAGCAATTAGTTCAGGAATTTGTTTGTACAACAGCCATGACAAGGCTAACACAGGCACACTGAATTCTCTGTTGATTACAAACAGCCGGGTCCAGAAAGCATAGACTGCGATGCCGTAGCCCTGGAGCGTTTTTCGCAATTCTTCCCAAGTGCGCCGATGGCGGTGCCAGCTCAATGCTCTCGGCTCGTACACAATGCAGTAGCCCGCGCGCAAAATGCGGGCAAAAAGTTCACTGTCTTCGCCACCCACCGTGGGTGTCCCCGCCCCCAAAGCTTCGTCAAACAGGCCAATGTAGTCGATCGAACTTTTCCGCAAAGCCATACTCGCCGAAACTCCCACAAGATGCACAATCAGAGGGTTGCAGTGCGCCCCATCAAAAATTCGGCGCTCAAATCCCCGCCCGTGGGGGCTGTAGCGCTCGAACCATTCTTGCGCTTCGGTTTCCAGTTCCAATGGCATCACCAGCCCCGTGACGCACATAACTCGCGGATCGCTAAAATTTCCCAAGAGCGATCGCAGCCAGTTCGGATCGGGGGCCGCATCATCATCTGTAAAGGCTACGAATTCATGTTTAGCTTCGCGTAAAGCTCTGTTACGGGCAGCGCTGGAGCCTGGTACGTCTTCGCGCACATAGCGGACTTGTGGGTAATTTTTGACCAGTTCCTTGGTAGCGTCCGTGGCGGGACAATTGTCAATTACTAAGTATTCCTGACCCTCGTCGGGGAGCTGCATCAGCGCGTCCAGACAGCGCCGCAAATCTTCCGGGCGATCGCGCGTGCAAACCGCTACTGTGGCGATCGGCAGTGCCTGCACAGGCCCGCGTTCGTCCCATTCTAGAGTGTCGTAGAGCCAATTTTTCCACAAGTTGTCCCCCGCAGCCTTCATCAGTGTTTCCCGTAATTCGTCACCGCCAAGGCGGCCTCCGACTACGGGCAAAAGAGCTTGGCCGATCGGTTTTCCGTGCAGTCGAATTAAAACCAAGGCTTTGCTGTAACGCTCCTCAACCGTAATTTCTGGCGAGAGTTGGGAGATTTCCAGATCGAGAATAGCTGTTGCCATTTTAGCTTTTTGAATTTTTATTTTAGATTGCGAAAAAATCCTAGATTCTCCGTATATTACCGGATGTATTTTAGCAGAAATTGTTTTAGGAAATAGGAACTTCTCAATCCCCTACTTGCCGATCGCCGATTGCAAATCAAACATAAAGCCTCATTGTTTTTATTGCTTTTATTTATTTTTACTTTCTATTATACGCTGATGTCAAGTTTTTTCTCCACACAACTTTTACCACCGGCAACGCTCCCTCCTTGATGCTTGTGTCAATTGCAGGTGTTATTGGCAGCCAACCGCCACCAAGCCTCGCCATTAATACCGAATCTAAAAACCCGATTTTTTGATCAAACCGGGTTTGTGCGATCGCTCCTCATTTCAGCTTTAATTGCGATCGGATACTATTCAAGGGCAATAAGCTGTTGTGCATTTAAATTGTATATTTCGAGTCCCGATCAAAAATCGCCAAATCCTCTCCCCCGATCCCCATCGGACCTTCTCCCTCTCTAATACCATAGGCAATCTAGATGCAACACAGCTTATACCAAACAATTAAACACTCTCCAAGTTCAAACTTTCGCGGTTTAACCGCGCACGGATTAGCTGAAAAGAACTCCAAAACTCCACCCTAAATAAGGCCCAGCAATGAGAAAAAAACAGGAGATTACAGGCCGGTTGGAGACTGATCGAGCTGAGATTACTTCTGGCAAGCTAGTGGTATTTTTATAAAATGAATATCATCTATAGCAATCCTCGCATCATTTGTGAATTTCTTACTCCCTCCCCGCGGGTTCGGGGAGGGCTGGGGTGGGGTAAAAAATTTACGACTCCTGCAAGGATTGCTATATTGTCCGGGGATTGATATAGCTATGTTTGGGGTAAAACCAAAGAACGCATCGTTTTGTCCCCTAGTCAATGAGCGGAGTAAAAAAACCTATTATCGGGCAGCCAGTCGATTTTCGATTTTCGATTTACTTCACAGATGAATCTGGAGCTTGAACAAGAGTCTAAAACTTTGGGCTGCTGGCGATTACTGTCGGAAACTTGTATCCGTTTTTGGGCGGGGTCAAAAAGCCATTTAACTACCAGCCGGGAAGTCCCGGGCGTATATTTAGAGGGGATTAATCTGAGCGCTGCGCGAAGTACCCCGTTGGGAATTACGCCCGCGTGATGAAAGGCTCGTCGGGTGTAGGTACCCAAAGCGACAATTAGACATTGCGAGTACCTTTAACTTTGATGTACTT
This sequence comes from Microcoleus sp. T2B6, assembly GCF_036700475.1. Lineage (NCBI taxonomy): Bacteria > Bacillati > Cyanobacteriota > Cyanophyceae > Oscillatoriales > Microcoleaceae > Microcoleus > Microcoleus sp. T2B6. The sequence continues at coordinate 104,609 of NZ_JAUBOZ010000016.1, forward strand.
CCTAGATATTAAAACAAAAGAAATGGTATATTAAGGTAGGTCGAAAAAAGAAGATAAAAATGCAACTCACTTACAAATACCGCCTCAAACCAACCAAGCCCCAACTATCAACTATTGTGGCTCATTTAGAACTCTGCCGTCGGCAGTACAACTACCGAATCGGCGAAAGATTTAGGTGGTGGGAAACCACGAGAACACCTATCAACGCCTGCCCATTGATTGTTTCGATAGTCCCTGTTGAGGAGATTTATCGAAATATTCCCTTGACTAGAGTGCAAACTAGGGATGGCAGAAAAAAGGATGAGTCAGGCAATCCTCTAACCAGGAAAGGTGATGTTTTCTCAAACATTGAAGGCGGATATGTACAGTGGCAGACGATACAATTAGCTGACCTGAAAAACACTAAAAAACTATTTCCTGACTACAAAGCGTTGGATTCTCAGGTTTTGCAAGATGTCGTCAACAGAGTTGAAACTTCCTTTTCAAATTTCACCACGCCCGATAAAAAACGGCAATCGTAGAGGAAGCCCAGATTCAAAGGGCTTCACTACTACAAATCCTTCACTTATCCTCAACTAGATAACTTAGATATTGTCAAGGACGAGCAAGATAGGATTTGTATTAGTCTCGCCAAAATAGGTAAGCGTGCCTATGGTTTTCCACCGTCCAATACCAACAAAGTTCAAAGTTAAGACGGGTACAGTTATCAGAGAAGCGGATGGGTGGTATATTTCCCTGACGCTAGAAGATAAAACGGTTCCCGTAACGGTTGCAGAAATTCAGCCGACGGTCGAAAATACTGTTGGCATTGATTTGGGAGTCACTAATTACGTCTATCTTTCCAACCGCGAAAGAGTTGAGAATCCTAGATTTTTGAGGAAATCGGCTCAGAAATTAGCAAGGCTTCAAGCGAAGTTAGCTAATAGAGTCAAGGGTTCTCAACCTTGGAAAATAATCAAGGACAAGGTTTCCAAACTCCATCAGTTTGTAGCTAGAGCTAGATTAGATTTTCAATTTAAAACCGCACATGAGTTACTTAACAAGTGTGAGGTTTTAGTGGTTGAAGACTTGAGTGTCAAAAATCTAACTAGACGTGCCAAACCCAAGACTGATATTGAGAATGGTAATTTGGTTTATTTGCCCAACGGTCAGTCAGCTAAGAGTGGTTTGAATAAATCTATGCTTGATGCTGCTCATGGGCAATTCGCCAACGTTCTGAAATATGTCGCCTGGAAACTAGGTAAAAGTGTTTTATTTGTTGATCCAAAGGGAACTTCCCAGCACTGTTGGAACTGCCTCAACAAAGTCCCGAAAGAATTATCGGAACGGTGGCATTCTTGTCAATGTGGAGAATCTTTGGATCGAGATGAAAATTCAGCCAAACTCATAAGAAAAATTGGTCTGAGTTACAAAAGTGGCGGGGGAACTCCGTCACTCAAAAAAGCATGAGAAAAAAAAGGAAAAAGAAGCCTGCGGTCTAACTGTACTCAGTTGACCGTCAGGTTCGTTCACACTCTCTCCTCGATAGCCAGAAGGTTTACTTAGAAGAATGTATCAAACTTTTACAAAGAAACCGATCAAACTCATAAAGTCTCTCTCTGCACTGACAAAAGGAGTTAGCTAGCACGATGCTGGTTCTCCCTTTTTCAGATTGGACAATACACGGCCCTCAAAACCAGAAAAATGAAGAATTGTAAAGTTTTATCAAGATATTGGCACATCTGAATTAAAATCTTCTCATAAAAAAGACTAGCTTTTAGCAGGCACAAATTGTGGAAAAAGGTTTAAAACTCAGAATATGAGATCGAGTTCGCTGCTCTTACATGGTGCAATAAAATGTAACTTTTGATGCCAGAACCAGTAGCCTGAACTTTGTCGAAGGCCCAATGCCCGTCCGGCCAAGGCTTTCGGAAAATCGCCTTCTTGGCGCTGCATCAAATCTTAAGTGCAATTACTTTCCTTGCACGAGAGCCGGAGCCTTCGAGCAAACATTTAGCTCCAGGGCTTACGCACCAGAACTTTGATCAACCGGGTTTTTTTACCGGGAGCGAGGGCGGCAACAAAGTGTTTTCGTTCATCAAACCCGGTTTCAGCGTCCGAGACTGAACTCGATCGAATGAATGCAGTCGCAACCAATGTTTAAAAGTGGCGATACTGCAAGTTGCGTGCAAAGCAGGGAGCTAACCGCAGTGATGGATCTCGATTGTTTACCTTACGGCGCAGGCCACGCACAGGAAGGGGTCTGTCTGCTAGTCCGAATGGGGCCGCACCGCATTTTACTCGACTGCGGTGTAGACGATATTGCACCGCTATCAGCGACCTTAAATCGATCGCTGCCAGCCGATTTTGTGGTGTGTACCCACGCCCACTCCGATCATGCCAGAGGTTTGCTAGCACTCCATCAATCTTTCCCCCACTTGCCAATTTACGCCAGCGAAGTGACAGCGCGACTGCTACCGCTCAACTGGCCACAACTGGCTCAACAGCCAGAGTCCCGGTTCTGTCAGGGACTGCCCTGGCAGTCGCCGCTCGAAGTGCGCCCTGGACTGAGCGTACAGTTGTTCCCGTCGGGTCATTTGCCCGGAGCGGCGACTGTGCTGCTGACTTATGCCGCCCCGCACCGCACCTACACAGTGGTTTACACCGGCGACTTTTTCCTGTCGAATTCTCGTTTGGTGGAAGGTTTGCCCCTGGGAGAACTCAGGGGCATGAAGCCGGATGTGTTAATTTTGGAAGGCAGTTACGGCACGGCCCGCCACCCTCACCGCCGACAACTAGAAAATCAGTTAGCCGATCGCATCCACCGCGCCATCGCCGACGGTTACTCGGTACTGCTGCCCGCGCCGGCCCTTGGTTTGGGCCAAGAAATGCTGATGCTGCTCCGCAGTCACCACTACTTTACTGGCCGCGACTTGGATATTTGGGTGGACGGCACTGTCGCCGACGGGTGCGACGCTTATCTGGAACTGTTACCCCAATTTCCCACCGCCGTCCAAAATTTTGCTCTGCACCAACCTTTATTTTGGGACGAAAGGGTGAAACCCCGCGTCCGCAGGCTCTCTGCCGAACAGCGCCCCGGATTGGGAGCCACGCCCTGTATTGTGATTACTGACAAGTTAGCTGATTTGGGTTTGTATGTTGCCGATGGCACAAATCCTTGGATTTTGCTCGCCCCTCAAAAACCAGGATATCCCGTCACCGACTGGCTGGGCAACAGGCCCCTATTTGGAGTCACAAGTGTCGAAACTTATCTGCTAGCCGAACACTGCGACGGGCCGGGGACGACCCAACTCATCCACAATTTGCGTCCCCAGCACGTAATTTTACTCCACGGTTCCCCTGCATATTTGGCTGACTTGGCTAACTTGGACGAGCTGCGAAACCGCTACCAGTTGCACACTCCGGCGGCCGGAACACTTGTCGAATTGCCGATCGGGGAAATGTTTTTGCAGCCCGCTATCCCAGAAACTAACTATGAGGGAGAACTCAGCGAATTGGGGACAGAGGTAGCAATTAGCTTGCCGAGTCCGATTACAGCCGATCCTCGGTGGGCCAATTTTGCCGATACCGGTTTGGTAGAAGCGCGCTGGCAAGGCGAAGAACTGGTACTGCGGGGCATCTCCCAGCGGGAACTCCTTTTTCAAGGCAGCGCCGTTCAGGCCAACCTCGAATGCTGCGGCAATTGCCAGCACTACCGCAGCCAGCGCTGTTGGAACCAGTCCAGTGCTTTGTTTGGCTTTAAAGTAACCCCCGACGGTTTCTGTCCGGTGTTTAAAGCGATACCGGAGTCGGAACTTTTCCTAGATGGCGAAACAGACGGCGAATAAGCTGTCGGGCACATCGAAACCAGCCTGCAGGCAAAGAAAACAAAAGAACAGTTCTGGACGCACCCAGACAAAAAACCCGGTTTCAGCAGGGGTAAGCTGTCGCGTATTGAATTTTTAACTACCAGCCGGGAAGTCCCTCGGTATATTTAAAGGGGATTAATCTGAGCGCTGCGCGAAGTACCCCGTTGGGA